>JAYWHS010000347.1:0-16588 GCA_043777635.1 Kofleriaceae bacterium
ATTGCTCCAGCTAATACAAAATACAGTGAGCGAAGCCCCAAAATCGCAAAAATATTTGAAGTCACCATGATGAACGTCTCACGGCTGACCGAGAGCACGGCTGGAATCGAGTCGAGTGCAAACACAATGTCGGTGAGTTCAACCACAATTAAGCACACCGCCAATGTGGTGAGGGCTCGGCGACCGTTGTGCATAATCGAAAATTTACCGCCGTGTTCACCGTCGACGATGGTGACGAAACGGCGCAAGAACCGAATAACCGGGTGATTGTCGAGGTTGGTTTCTTCTTCGTGGTTACTACGCAACAACTTGACGCCTTGGTAGGCGAGATATGCGCCAAACACATAGAAAATCCAGGTGAACTGGGTCGCTAGGTACGCGCCGCCGCCAAGCATTGCCACGCGGAAAAATACTGCGCCAATAATGCCCCAGAACAACACGCGATGTTGATACTGGGCCGGCACGCGGAAATTGCTGAACAACAAGGCAATGACAAAGATGTTGTCGATCGACAGTGCTTGCTCAAGTAAATAGGCGGAAACATACACAATAGCGGCGTCACCACCGCTTGCCACACGGCCCTTGTCGTCGAGCATGCGCGCGCCGAGCCAGTGGTTTTCGTACATCAAATAAACCACGCCGGAGAACGCCAAGCCGAGCACAACCCACACCAACGTCTGGGTTAAGGCACGACTAAACGTTGGCTCATGGCTGCCTTTGTTGAGCACGCCGAGATCCAGCGCGAGTAACACGGCAACCAATGCGAAAAAGCCGACCCAAAACCAAATCATGATCGCGGCTCGCTCGCTCGATAGGGAATGTAACTACGGCCCTGCAAGAAGCGGAAACATGACGCGCCCGACGAACATTGGCAAGGGCCTATCGCTCTATTGCAACGTCGATAGCAGTCGTTCGACTTCGGTGGTTTGGCGCGCGAGGCCAAGCCGCGAGAACACCATCAAGGCGTCGCGGAGTAGATCGCGGCCATCGGCGATTTGGCCCTGTTCGGCTTTGAACCGGCCAAACGCAAACAGTGCGCGCCCCAGCGTCGCGTCGTGCCCAATGCTGCGCGCCAACGACACTGCGGTGGCAAATGCTTTTGCCGCCGGTGATCCGCCGGCGCTGCCGCCGGTGTCAGCGTCGTACAAATTCGCAGACATGATTTCACCCAATTGCAGGTGCGCCAGCGCCTCACGCTCAACTAAGCCGGCGCGATGAGCGACATCAAGGGAGCGGCGAGCAAACGCCGTGGCGGTTTCGGGGCGTCCAGTTTGGGCATCAAGCGCCGCTAGATGACGACAGCACTCGGTTTCTAAATGGCGATCTTCGATATCGTCGATAATTTCTAACGCATTTTCGAGTCGACTGCGGGCCTCTTCCATTTTGGCTTCGGTAAGTGCGAGTTCGCCCAGGTTGGTTAGGATCAGCGCCGCCAGCGGTAGCGCACCAATCGATTCGGCTTCCGACAACGCGCTATGCCACCCGGTGCGTGCCAGGGCATAATCGTCGGTTTCAAACGCGATTGCCGCGAGATTGTTCTGGGATGCAACTTGGCCCCAACGATCGCCGGTAGCGCGACGCATTTCGAGGGCTTCACGGTGGCAGTTGTACGCAGCTTCGAACTGGCCGCGCTCTTGTTGCACAGTGCCCAAGTTGGACAGCGATGCTGCGATCGACCGCTTATCGCCGCCTTTGCCACGGCGCGCGAGCCCATCGGTAATCAATTGGTAGGCTTCGTCGTAGCGGCCAAGCATGTGCATGGCTCGACCCAGGTCATCGAGGGAGGACGCGATGCCCCGGCTGTCTCCAGCCGCGCGAAAAAGCTCGAGCCCACGCTCAAGATATTCGACGGCCAATTTTAGATCACCTTTGCGGCGCCAGACCCGGCCCATTTTGTTGAAGGCCACGGCGGCCTTGGTTTTTGAGGCCACGACCCACGACAACCGCAACATGCGTTCGAACGCGCCGAGTGCGGCTTCGAAATCGCCAATCAGTTCGTAAATGGAACCAAGGTCGTGCCACAGGTGAATGCGGGCGGCAACGTCGCTGCTGCCAATGCACGCCAAGGCTCGATCAAACAAGCGAATCGCGCGTTCGTTGGCAAATTGGGCGCGCGCGGCTTCGGCAGCACGGCGATAGCGCAGTGCGGCTTCCCGCGGTTCACCGGCCAATTCTAAATGTCGGGCGACTTCTTCTTGGGCCGCCGGACCGCGACCATCGGGGTGCAATTCAAGCCACTCAGCGACCGTCGCGTGATAGCCGCGTTTGCGCTGCGGTTCGATGCCGCGGTACACCAAATTCCATAAGGTCGGGTAGGCGAATTTCATTTCGCGCTCGCCGGAAATCGCCGATTCGCGGATTTCGACGAGCCATTCTTGCTCGATGAGTTTCGCGATCGCGCCTGCGGTGGCCTGCCGCGAGTGATCGCCGGAGGCAGCGATTTGCGCCAACGTCGGGCCGTCAGGATCTGCGGTGTCGGTCTGCGCGCTGCGGTCGACCGAAACTACGGCATCGAACCAGCAGGTTTCTCCGATCACCGACGCAATTTGTAAGGTTCGTCGTTCGGTGTCATCCATCGCGGCCAAGCGGGCACCCAGCAGCTCTTCGTACGACCGAGGTAACGCAATCGACGCAGCTTTAACCCCGTCGATGCGCCAACTGCGACCACCGCCGGTGCGGATAATACAGCCTGATTCAAGCAACAGCCGGACCAATTCATGGACCGAGCGTGGCGAATCGATCAGCGTGCGAACGTGGGCGACAATCCGCTCAGGTACGTGGTCAAGCGGCCGGCACAATTCACGAAACAACTCTTCAGCTTCGGACGGCGACAACGGCCCCAATTCCAAGCGGTGCGGCGTGACGTCGCCTTGGCCAAATAGCGGATAGCGCTCGAACAGTGAGGGGGTTGCGGTGCTCAGCAGCATCAATCGCTGATTTTCGGCACCGACCGCAAGGTATTGCAGCAAGTTGATGGTTTCGACGCCACAAAGGTCGAGGTTTTCGATCATGAAAACCACCGGATGGCGTTCAGATTCCGCCGACAAAAAGCGCCGCAGCGCCATAAAGGTCCGGCTTTCGAGCCGTTGCGGTGATTCGATCAGCGGTGTGACGATCGGGCTATCAACAAACGGCACCCGCATGAGATGCGCCAACAAGTGGGCGACTTCAGGCACTCGTTGCGGCTGCACAACTTCGGCCACGCCAGCTAGGATCTTGTCTCGAATTTCGTCGTTGTTATCGATTGGCAGAATGCCAAACCGATCGTTGAGGGCGGTGATGACGGCCGCGTAGGGCGTGCTCGCTTCATCGCCGGCACCCGCGATCAACACGGTTGTTGGTTGTGCTGCACGCGCTGCAGCGCAGAACTCGCTGACCAAGCGGGTCTTGCCCATGCCCGAATCACCCAGCACAACGCAATACGCAAGTTGGCGGAGTTCGCAGCTCTTGGCGAAGCGGTCGGTCAGGGTCCGCAACGCTGTACTACGGCCCGTGAATCGTGGCCGCAATTCGTATGCAGCCGAAACCACCACCGTGCGTTCTTCGTCGCCGTCGCCAAATAACTCGCCAGCACCAAGGGTTGCTTGGCTATGGCGCATCACCGCGCTTGCGCTTGGTGCGGGTGTGCCTGCTGCGTCGCCGCCCCAGGTGTCGTCACCGACCGCGCGTTCGCTTGCTGCTGGGTCCATAGTAATTGGCGTCATACGAAGCGTCTCCACGCGTCCCGATAAAATAGTAATATCCATGAAGTTCCCACGTCGCCTCAGCTAAGTCGTAGTAGTTACAGTGCTGTCGCGACCCCCGCGAAAGGCGGCCAACCTAGTTGTGTAGGCAGATTTTGTCAACGACTACTTACACGTCACCACAATGTGGTTCAACGTATGTGCAAAGTGCATTTTAGGTTAATAAGAACAATCAGATGCACGATTCATGCGCCTCGATAACCACCATAAAGTGATCTGCCACAGGCGCGTGCTAGCGCGGCGGCGTCACCGGAATCACCCCAGTTCCAACGCCGGGTGCAGCTGTCGCCGGAACGATGGTGCGTGGCGCAGCAGGTGTTGTGGGTGCCGCCGATGGCGCCGTGGTCCGCAGCGGCGACGGCGGCCGTTTGGCGCATCGATTGGGCAGATCCTGCCGGTACGATTCGGTGCGTTGCGCAACTGCCGTAGGAATCGCGCGCGCTTGTTTGCCGACTTTCAGAAAGTAGTGCAACGACACTGGGACGATTGGAGGCTGACCGGCCGCTAGTTTACTGCAATTGTCGGCTTCAAGATCATCCAAGATTCCAGCGATTACTTCCGCCGTGATTTTTTTTACGTCGTGCATCAACACTACGCCACCTTGTTGGGCCAGGATCATGCGCAGTACTTTGGTGCGCAGTTTGGCGGGCGATGTCGCCTGCCAGTCCAATGTGTCGATCGACCATAGTGCATTGGTTAACCCGCGTTGCGCCACTCGGTTTTTGCCTGCTTTGGAAAGTGCACCAAATGGCGGTCGAAACAACCCAACACGGCGGCCGGTGATGCGCACCAAGGTCCGCAACGATCCGTCGATTTCTTTGTCGAGTACGCTGCCACCAGCTTTACCCAAATGTTTGTGAGTCACAGAATGGCTGCCGATTAAATGACCTGCCTTAAATTCGCGTTCAAGTAATTGTCGCGGAACTTCGCCGTGTTTACCGACGATGCGCTGGGTAACGATGAAAAACGTCGCAGGGATGTTGTAGCGGTCGAGGGCATCGAGCACGGCCGGTGTGGTGTTTTTATCGGGGCCATCGTCAAACGTAAACGCAACTACATTTTTGTCAGCTTCGTTGCCTTCGATTCGATCCGCGCCGCCAACGATGGCGTCTGCGGTTTGCCATTGATCCGAATCAGTACCGGGCGTCGAAGCGTCGATGATGTACGGCCGGTCACCATCAGTTTTTGCCTTCTTGGTACTTGGTTTGGCACCCGGTTTGATGGCATGTGCGCTGCTTGGGTTGGCCTTGTTTTCACCTTGACGCAGCGGCTTGGCTGCGACCGGCGCACGGCCTTGAGTTTTGTGTTTGCCTGTGCTGCGCGCGGCGTCGACGGAGCTGGTCGATAGCGCCGTTGCTGCAATGATAATCGCCGAAATCATGAATACGTTGCGCCCAAACATACGCCGCCACACTAGCACAGTGTTAGGCTGTCTTCACGTGACGATCTTGGCCACCACTCGGTTGCCCGCTGCGCTTGTTGTCGCCGCAGCACCGGTGATTTTTCCGCCGTCGGGCCGCGTCGCCCTCGGTGACCTGGATCTATCGACCGCGCGAGGCCTGATTTGCTTGTTGTCCGATCGCGTCGATCACGCGGTGTTGGCTCGTGCGCCACAGTTACGTTTTGTAGCGAACTACGCGGTGGGTACCGACAACATTGATGTCGAAGCAGCCACCAGTTTGGGGATTTGTGTCCTGAATACTCCGGACGTGCTCACTGATGCGACGGCGGACTTTGCATTTGCATTGATGCTAGCCGTGGCGCGGCGGTTAGGCCAAGGTGAACGCATGGTGCGGGCTGGCGAATGGCAAGGTTGGGCCCCGGACTTGTTGGTAGGGCAGGCCATCGCGGGGCGACGGCTGGGCATTGTCGGCATGGGCCGCATTGGTCGCGCCATGGCCCGCCGAGCAGTGGGGTTTGGCATGCCGGTCAGTTATTTCGGCGGCCGTGCTGGGCCTGAGCTCGAAACTGCGGTCCGGGCCGTGGCATCATGCGACGAACTGTTCGCAAGCAGTGACGTTGTCAGCTTGCATTGTCCGCTCAATGCGACCACCCGGCATCTGGTGAATGCGGCAAGACTACGGTTGATGCCGGCCGGTGGCATTGTCATCAACACCGCGCGCGGCGATTGCATCGATGAAGCAGCGCTGATCGCCGCCGTCGACTGCGGTCATTTGTTTGGCGCCGGGCTCGACGTGTTCACCAATGAGCCAGCGCTCAATCCGGCCTTATTACTACGTGAAAATGTGATCTGCACGCCGCACCTCGGGTCCGGCACCAGCCAAGCGCGGGCGGCGATGGTACAGTGTCTGGAGTTTGGAATTGCCCATGTGTTGTCTGCCCAAATGCCTGCGAACCTCGTTAATCCCGCTGTCTGGCCGCACCGCCGAGGTGCAATAATATGACGGCGACCGTACTGCTCATTACAAGCACTGGGGCAGATAGCGCGGCGGTCGTGCCGGTGCTAGCAGCACTTGAAGCCGCCGATATCAAAGTACGAGCTATCGATGTCGGTGCAGTTGGCAGCGGGGGCACCGGAGTTGGCGATCGGCTGCGCCGTGCCATCTTGGGCGAAAGCGTCGAACGTCGATTGCGGCGAGAGATCGAAACTGCACCGCCTGACGTCGCGGTAGTTTTCGATCCGTATGCCGCAATTGCCATGACTGTCGTGCGCGATGCGGCGGCGACGCCGACGCCCGTGGTCGCAGTAGTTGCAGCGCTAGTTCCAAGCGCTGCGTGGGCGCAAACTGATGCAGATCGGTTTCTCGCGGTCGACGACGGAGCTGCGGTGACACTGGCCGATCACGGGGTAGAACCCGATCGTATTTTGGTAGTTGGCGCTTTCGGTGAGTTTAGCTTCGCTGCCGCTGCACGTGACAGCCGAGACGCGTTGCGAAAACGTTTTTCGTTGAACGGCCGCGTTGTGACAATTTCGCTTCGTGGCATGAGCCCCGAGGTGGTTGGGCAATTGTTGTTGCAGTTGTCGCTGTTCAACGGCGCCGATGGCACCACATTTTTGTTTGATGCCGGCGCGGATGCGGATGCGGCTGCGGTTGTCCGACGGCAAGTGCCCGTGCTGGGCCTGCGCGGAAAGTTGTTTGGTGCCACCGCCGATGCCCCACTGTTGTGGCGCTGCGCTGATGCCATTGTAGCGAGACCGCAATCACAAACGCTGGCGCGTGCCTTGCTGCTTGGCACGCCGTTGGTCGCGCTAGTCGATGAATCGGCGGCGGCGTTAACCGAACAAAGTACGGCACTGGCCAGTCGTCGCGCCGGGCTGTCCATCAACAGTGTGTTGCTGATTTCGGGTGCGCTGGAGACGCTGTTTGCAAGTAACGCGCTGCGTACGCCAAGTGCCGACGGTGCGGCCCACGCAGCTGATGCAATCGCAGTGGTGGCTGAGCAGAAACGCGCGGTAGCCGAGGAGCGACGGGTTGCGGCGGCTGCTAGCACTCGTGAGCGCGCGCGCGCCGTCCATGCCGCAGCGTCATCGGTGGCGGCTGCGACGGCGGCGCCGGGTGAGCTCGAAGACCTTGGTGGCGCGGGTAGCGGAGCGGCTGCAATCGGTGACTTGCCCAACGTCGCGCACATCGAACGCTTGCGCATTGAGATGCAGCAACGTTTAAGCGAATTGTCGGCTGCAATGATGCAGGCGCGCACCGCTGCCGATCGCGCCGTGGTGCAAGCTGCGGATGCACGCAAACGCGACGACAGTGCCAGCGCTTCGGCGGCGGAACGCCTTGGCGATGCGGAACGCGCGCGGATGCATGCGTTGCTCGCTGAGATGGCAACGGTTGAACGTGAAATTGTTCAACTAGGTGATGCTGCGAAGACGGCGGCGCGTTCGTCAGCGTCGGCGGCAACTACGACGTCGGCGGTGGGGTCGCGCAATCGTATCGACGATGAACTTTCGGCACTCAAAGCCCGCAGCCCCGGTTCTCGGCCAACAGCAGCGCGGCCGGCTCGGCAAGTAGCCACGGTCGATGATGAACTTGATGCGCTGAAACGTAAAATGGCCGCCGGTGCTGCTCCAGGTAAAAAGAAATGATGGCCTCGCGTGGTTGGGCTTTGGTTGTCATATTCGTGGCGTGGAACGCTGCGAATTTTGTCGCGTGTTCAAGCAGTCCGCGGCAACCAGCGACCCGGCAATGGAAGGTTGAAAAACATCCGGCACCGCCCGCCGTGGTCGTGAAGCGACATGCCAATCATGAACACGCCCATGGCGACCATCCGCATGGCGGTAATGTTCATCACCATCATGCCCATCCGCATCCGCACATGGCCGGCAGCGACGGACACCATCATCCATTTTAATCGTCGCCGTTGCGTGGCACTGTGAAATCAAACGTGCTTGGGAATGTAGTCGAGCGCTAACCACAATGCGCCGTGGGCAACGGTAAGCGCGACGCCTAAATACAACGTGGCGATCAGCCCTTTAATTTCGATCCACTGCTTCTTTTCAATCACTCGAATGGTCAAAGCGAGCAACAGAATGTTGATGACCAATGGCATCAGATATTCAACCGCGCCCAACGTCGCGATGTTGAGAATCGGCTTCAAGATAAAGTACAGCGCAGCATTGAGCGCAGCGAACAGCAACGCAATGAGTGGGATGGCGAGGCGCTTGTGAATGATCACGTCTTTATTGCGCTTGGACACCAGCCAAATCACCAACCCAAACACCACCAAGCGGACTCCAAACTTGATCGAAATGCCGGTAATGCCGTTCATAGCTGCGAGTTTGCCACAGTTGCAGGCAAATGCTGCAATGTCGCTACCCCGGTGACATCCGAATGAGTTTTGAACACTTTATCCATAAAATACATATAGTTAGCTTGCCTCAATTGTAATCGAGTGATTACAATCACTGCGCAATCGTATTTAATCGGTTACATTTGGTAGATGAAGCACCTTCAAGAAGACGGGCGGCAGCGATTGTTGCGAGTCAATCAGTGGGTTGCGATGTCGTCGTTGGGCGCTGCGTTTTGCGCGATGCCGCTGGCGCGTACGATGCACGGACCTGAGGCTGCGGCCACGCTTGCGGTCGCGGGCATCGCGTTGATGGCTGGCCAGCGTTGGGCCTTGGGCCTAGTTGCGGTGGCGCAATTGCTGTTGTTGTCCGCGTTGACCTCGCTACTCAGTGCCACCAGTGACACTGCGAGTTTGGTGTTCACCGTCGCGAGTATGGTGTTGTTGTTGCCTGGCCTTTGGTCGTTGCGTCGAGCAGCAGCTACCTTGGTGGTCCTGATCCAACAGCGGCGCACGCGTGTCAGTTGCCGCCGGATGTACGCACTGCTACGCATTAGTGCAGCCGCTGCGGTGGTGTTGCCACACGTTCGCTAACTTCGATACCGCAAGGTCTAGCCCGGTCCAGCCCCTAGAACCGCATCGCAAAACCAAGGTGCCATCGGCCGCGTGGATCGTCACCGAGCTGAGGTGCAATTGGCACTGCGTACTCCAACGTTAATGCGCCGAAGCCGGTGACAACGCGGGCGAACGCCATCCCAACACCGAATCGAATTTTTTCACGATTCACGTCGCGCCAGCGGTTGGTAACAACGCCGCTATCGATGAACACTGCACTCGCGAAAGCGCTAAAAATGCGCAGTTGCGCGTCGAAGGATGCCAATCCACGGATATTGCCACCGGCCGGCCGAACATGCAGTTGCTCAATATTGCCGAATGGCGGCACCGAACTCAAAATGGTTTCGGTCGCAAGCGAATCTTCGGCGTACCCACGCACGGTGGTGTCACCGCCGGAGAAAAAACGTTCAACGTCGGGCAACAAGGCAGCGCCGCCGAGCGGAATCCCGTGATCGTAACGCAGGTCGGTGCGCACGATTAGGTTTTTCCCAATGGATTGAAATTTCTGCAGTGCGGCCGAGCCTTTTACGAAAGTAGCCTGCCCGAGCAGATAAGGACTAGCGAACGTAGCGGACGCTTCGAATCTGAAGCCGTCTTCGGGGCCCAGTGGTGCAAGTACGCCGCGACGATCAACTCGCTGCTCCCACTCAACCCGCGCGACAATAGCGCCGGTGTCGGTTGTCACCGGCAATTGCGCTGAGTCAGAGCCGGCGCCGGCTGGTCGCAACGCATTTTCCTGCCGATCACGTCGGCGGAAATCATAGCGCAAACCGTAGGTAATCGAACGAGCAGGGTGGCTATCGGTGCGCGTGCGCAAACTCGACCGTGAACCCGACACGGTAGCGCCTCTAGTTTTCAATTGCCCAAAACGTGGCGTGGGCAACGAGCGATAAAACGCTGTGACATCTGCGTCAAATTCAAGCGGTAGGTAACGCCGCACCACCCAACGTGGGAACTTAGCGTTTACTTCGGCTTGTGCCACGCAATCCAAGCTAAGTTGTTCGCAGGTTAACCGGACTTGGAGCAAGGCCTGCGCTGATATGCCCAAGCCCGCGACGTTGCCAAGCACGAACGTTCCTTTCGCAAATAGCCCGCCCTGAAGAAATGAATAACCACCTTCAACATCGCCTCGAAGACGTTTTTCGAAACGCTCTTCAACCCGCACGATCGCATTGATCGGCCGATCGCCTGATTCGTTATTATCGAGAAAGTCGATTTTTACGGCTTCGAATAATCCGGTGGCGCGCAGTCGGGCGGCACCGGTTGCCACTTGATCCGATGACAATAATGCACCTTCGGTGAAGCCAAGCTCGCCGAGAATCACCGACGCTCGGGTTCGGTAGTTGCCGCGCAAAAATACCTTGCCAAAACGCTGTCGCGGCAAACTCGATAGCTTGATGACCGCTACCATATGGTTGGGCGATTTCTCGGTCGCTTCGTAATCGAGCTTAGCGTTGCGGCGGCCTTGTTGCTGCAACCGATCGAGCAATTGCGTTGGGATCGTGGCAACCACATCTTCTTGAAAGCGGGTCTCGCTCAGGTCCACGACACAACGGTTGGGCGCCGTGCGTTCGACCCGCCAGGTCGGCGCGGTAACGCTCCTGAGGCTGGCGCGCAGCGCGTCATTGGCGACGGCGACAGCGATATCACAAAGGCTGCGAGCTTCGGGATTCGAGATGTCGGTAGAAAATCCGCGACCGGTATCGATTTGGAATTCGAGTTGGTCAAGCATGGTTGCAGGACCTTCGGCAACCCGAAACGCAACCGCAAGTTGGCCTTCGCCGTTATTGAGTGCCAACTCGGCAATACTCTGGGCTGCATTGCTTAAGCCGCGGGCGTTGGGCGATGCGATGGGGGACACCGCAGCAGCGCGAAAACCGGCTTTGCGATAGGCGGTGCGAATGCGTTCGGCATCATTGACCAATTGGCTCGCGGTGGCCGCCGGATTGTCGCCGAACACCGAACGAAATTGCGAGTATTCACGCGTGCCGATAGCTTCGAGTAGGGTTGCATCGGATAATTCTTGATTGCCAACGAAGTCGAGTTGATTGACCCGCCTTGGTTCCCCGGTTTCGATGCGAAAGGTGATGCGGTCAAGCAGCGGTTCGGGTTTACGGAACCAGGTCACCCGTGCGTCGAAATAGCCGCGCGACTGCATGTATTGGGTCAGTTTATTGGCGGACACGTTGGCTTCAATGTCGTCTGCGCTGCCCGCTTGGTTGAATGTGATTTGTTCGCGCAATTTAGCTTCTTGAATTCGGTCTGGGTCGTGACCTTCAAAGGCGACATCGAGTTGCCGACGCTGGTCGATGCGCAACGTGAAGTTCACCACTTTGCGTGCGCGATCAAACGAAGTGGCGGGCTCGAAATCACTTTGCACGCGGACCGCAGGAAAACCCCGACGATGAAACAATTCAACTACGTTGTTGATGTCGAGTTGGTGTTGGTTGCGAGTGAATCTTGCTTTACCAAAACAAATATTGAGTACAACGCAGGTGCCTTGATGTGCAAAGTTTACTCGAATTTCTGCTTCGTTAACGGTCGCTGCACCGACGCGCTCGATGCGGATCTTGCCGAGTTGGTAGCCAGGCCCCAACCGCACGACGACGTCGACAAATGCACCGCCGGATTCTTCAACATTGATTCGGACCGTGGCACGGGCGTCAAAAAAACCTTCGTCGCGTAGATACTCTTCAATGCGCTGTTGTTCGCGCAAGGTCTCGCACTTGCGCAACATCGGCGACCAGCTGATGTGGGTGCCGACCCTGAGTTGCATTCGGCGGCGCACATCTTGGTCGAGCAACGGCTCAAAAAAAGACTGCTTGATAGCTACGTCGACGCGTCGGATGAGTGGCAGCGGTACGATTACCAGCGACGCCAACACATCGCCGTTGGCAAGTTCGCGGGTGCCCAGCCCAATGACATGATAACCGGCGGCACGCGCAATCTCGGCAAGATCGGCGCGTACGCTCGCGGTGATGGCGCGGTGGGTGCGCAGATACGAATCGAACAATGCGCGGGCGAATTCCGGCGTGTCCACGAGCTTGCCAGACAGCTCCCACTTGGTCCATTGCACGGGTGGGGCGTTCGACGTTGAGCTGGTTTCCGGTTGCTCCATCGCTTGGCACTCATCAAGCGACGATGGCAGCCTGCCAACGATTAGCGTCGCGTTTTCGGGGAGGTCGGTCTCCGGTGGCGTCGAAGCGCCGGCCGCAGCCGAAGTCGGCGGTTGACCTGAGGTGTTGCCGGTTGGCACAACTGCGGGCGCCACTGAATCGCTGGTCGCTGCTGGTGCAACGATCGGTGTCGCCGGCGTTGGTGCCGGTGAACTTCCCTGCGCTGGCTTCGTGGCCGGCGCGGCCGTTGGGCCTGGTGCCTGACCCCATCCGCGGCCTCGGCTCGCGCCTAAAAATAAAATGCTTACAACCAATACGAGGTACACCCGCATTTTGTCGTTACGTCGCTCCACAGCGCGTCGTTCACAATTTCGGGCAGTTATCAGGCGGGCCATGGGATCAGGGAATGTAGAATCGGTACACGAGTTTAGCTTCGTACTCTTGAATGTCGCGCTCAGCTGGATCGTTATAGTCTTTGTTTAGATACGCACCCTGGAGGGTAACTCCGGTAGGTGTGCGGAACTCAATGCGCGTATTCAGGGTATTACCTCGGAACGTTTGCTCGGCGTCAACGATAGCGCGAAGATTCTCAAGCAGTTTTTTCTCACCCCTGATGCCAATCGAGTTGAAATTGAGTTCGATCTTCAACACATCAAGGGCAAATATTTTTTCCAACGGTGAGCGAAACAGCGACGAAACCCAATCGCCCACCAAGTCTTTGACCACTTGATCGCCCAAGCCTTGGCCGGCGTTGGTGGAGGTGTCGACGCGCAACGGATCAACGCCAATGGATTGGTCTCCGAGGCTGCGACGCAATTGATCTGGCGTGCGGCCGGTAACCAACAGCGCCACGGTTTGCGCTTTGTTGTAGCCGGTCGACGTCCGCAAATCCCACAGCGGCTCGCTCAACGTGCCGCCGAGTTCCAAGGTGATTAGGTGATCTTGGCCTTGTTGATCTCGGAAGTCGGCGAGGCTGGTAATGTTCATGGTCGGCGTGTATTGCGGGAAGCGGCGGTTCGGCGCGAAGTCGACGGAGCCTTTGGTGTTGGTAAACTTCACGCGCGTGCCTTGCATGCGGAATTGGCCACGCGAAACTTTGATTTGCCCTGATAAGCGCGGATCGCGGGGCGAACCTGTGAGGTCTAGTTCGCCATCCATGTCGATGTCGGCGATGTTGTTCGCCACCGAAAATCGTCGGACTGAGACGCGTAAGTCGAGTGCAGCGTTGCCGAGATCTGGGTAGGTTTCCCAGATTGGTTTATTGGCCCCTTGCGAAGGGGTTGTCGGCTTGAGGAACTCGTTGAGTTGAATGTCGCGCAGATACGTGCCGTTGACGACGGCGATGTTGCCTTCAAATTGCCACGGGTCTTTGGCACTGGATTTGAGTGCGCGCAAGTTGTCGCTCGATAGCGATAGATCAAGTGAGCCAGGTGCTCGGAAGGGCAACGATTGAGCGACCGCGGTAATGTCGGCACTTGCAATACCACCGTCGGCGATATCGACTTCGCCGCGGATGTTACGGAGCCGGCCTTCGCCATCGATATTGCTAGCCACATCATCAAGCGTGATTGAATAACTGCGATTGCCGCCGGCCGATGTTTTACTTGAAATGGTTAAGCCGCCGCCGGCCATCGCAATTTCGCGGGGCACGCCGCGTGGAATGATTGCGAGAGGTTGTTTGTCGTTGAACGTGATCGTAGCTTCAATTTGCGGCAACGCCCCCTGGCCGGTGAGCAAGATACTGTCGTCGATGGTGGCAACGCCGCTGGCTTGTGAGATGGACTTCGGCACAAGCGCCATAAGTAACTTCCCAGCGATTTGTCCTTCGATAATCACCGCCCATGAAATGGGCTGTAGGCCGTCGTCGAGTCTGAGGCCACCTTTGATGACGAGCTCGGTGGCTTCGCCCAAGTAAGGATCATCGACTTTGACTCGCACATCGGTGAAGCCGAGTGAATTGTTGTTGAGTTTAACTAGCCCAGACGGTATCCGCACCACGGTGTCTTGTCCCAGCGGGCGTACGCGCACATCGTCGAGCCGTACTTGCGCCGAATACGTTGGCGCAGCGAGCGTGCCACCGATTGAGCCTTCGAGTTCGGCAGTGCCAGCGATCGAATCGACATACCCCCCTAGCAGTGCTTGTAGTAGCGCGAGATCGAGTTTGCCGTTGCCGACAAACGCAATGCCTTTGGCATCGGCTTTGCCGCCTAGTTCAATCGCGCCGGCTGGGGTCAAAATCGTCGAAGCACAAGGGGTGATTACGGTGCCTTCACGGCACGCAAATTCAAGGCTGGTCGGTGTTGCATGAATCGATACGGCGGGCCGCAGGATGCCGTTGACCGGTGAAGATGTACGCGCCGAGATACTCACCGGCAACATCCGGCCACGCGGGTCACGACGCTCGGCAACGAGTTCAAGTTCCGACAGTTCAATCCACGCTTCGGGCGGTGGTTGGTTCGGTCCGTTGATGATCGCTGCCCGTACCGAAATGGTTCCGGACACCCAGCCTCGCAGTGGGTCGTTAAGTCCAAAACGTTTGGCTACGTCGACAAATCCATCAAGTTCGAGGCGTCGTGCATCGATCCGGGCTTCAACGAAGTAGGGTGCTTTGGTCCCGACACGGGCGGTTAGGGCAAGTTGGCCATCTTGCGCCGATCCTGATAACACCAATGCCGGACTGCCGTCCTGCAGCGCACCTGGGCTTGCGCGCAGTGCGACGTCACCCAAAAATTGGTCGAGCAACCACGCACGTTCGAGGGCAATAAATCCGTTGGCTACCGGTTTATCAACGGTGCCGTTGATTCGAAACGAACTCGACAATAATCCGCCCAGCGTCGGGTTGGGGCCAAGGGCGCGCAACGTTTCAATCGGCAAAGCACCCAACGTCAGGTCGGCTTCGAAGGTGGTTTGGGAATTGCGGTTGCGGGTACCTGGTGCGCGTTGGGTCGTGATGTCGGCTTCCACCGTGCCACCAAGGATGCGCTCTGCATGCGCTAATGCACAGGACTGGCCGCGTCCATTCGCAGCGATACAATCGGTTTTGGCATCGGCGCTGGGGCGTACACAGATTTGTGCTGCTTGCGGTGTTGCGCCGGGGTTTACGCAAACTTCGATGTTGGTCAAGGCTTCGCCTGCAACGGTCATTTGTGATGACGTCATATGTGCGGTCAACATATCGAGGTAATCGAGCGGGTCGCTTTTGCCGGTCAATTTGCCGCGAACACTGGCGTCAAGCGAATCGATTTTGCCGACCAACGTTTTGTTCATTCCGGGGATCATCGATGCATCGAGTTGCCGGCCGCGGAACGTAAGTTTTTCCACGAATGCACCATCCTTTAAAAGGACCCGGCCTTTGCCGCTCAGTGTGCCGCCAAAGTTGGTGGAGACTAGGTCCTCTAGATCAAACGTGCCTTCTTTAAACGTGCCGCGCACTTTCATGTTGCCCATGTTTGCAACATTGATGAGTTCGCCGCTCAGGCGCACCGTCGGGTCGGGCAGTGTGCCCGATACCGAAATGTTGCCATCGCGAATGCCTGCAACCATCGGTGGCTGGCCAAAACGTCGCAACCAAGTGCCGAGGTCGGTCGAATTGAGATTTCGCATCACGAAATTTGCAGACAAGGGCAAGGGAACTGGCGGCGTAGTGCCATCGACCAAACAACGAGTTGGTGCCATGCCTTCGTTGGGGTCGTTGGCTCGAACGGTGAGTCGGCCGGCGTAAATGCCGGTGCACATAAAACCATCAAGGATACCGTGCGTTGCATTGGCATCAATGTGCAGATTGCGTACGCTGGCTTCAGCTAAGCCGCCGACGGTGGTGAGCGACCCATCATGAATATGAATCGACCGATCAGTGCGGCTCTGTCCGAGATATAAATCGATTTCATTGACTTTGAACGTGTCACCGGTGTCGCCCATGCCCGAAAAACGCCCGCTGACATAATGGCCGAGGCTTTTGACTAACTTGGGCGGCATAAAACGCGCGACATCAATGGGCTTGACGATGTCGATGTTCACGTTTGAAAGTGCGTAAGGATCGAGTCCGAATTTTGCCGACAACGTTAGCTCGCCCGGTGGCACCGAATCTTTGACAAACGCGTGGGTCTCTTCGATGTGGCCTTCGTCGTTGACGAGATCGACCGATCCTTTGAGGGTGTCGAGCGCAAGCGATAACGGGGCCGGCGGCGGCTGCCCCGGTTCACCTTGGCCGATGGGAATGGTGGCTTCCAGCCCTGCGATCGACCAGTCCATTTTAGGTGGCGCAATGAATGGCCCCGATAACATCAGCGTTGCCGAGACACTGGCGCCACCAATTTTTTCATTGATCTCGTCATGCAGCGTTGGCCCAAGATTCTGGCCTTCCAC
>JAYWHS010000348.1:0-4543 GCA_043777635.1 Kofleriaceae bacterium
CTGCATCAAGACAACGCAGCGGGATATTTGGCCGAGCTCGCTGGCGCAGTGCGCTTTGCCCAAGCCAATCGAATTTTTTTGGCCTGGCGTTTATTGCAAGCGTTAGGTGTGCATCGCGCGAGCAATATTGGTTTTGCATTCGATGTAGTCCACAACTGTGTCAATCGCGAACTGGTGGCGGGGACGCAAATGTGGGTACACCGCAAAGGCTGTGCACCGGCGCACCAAGGCCAAGCCGCCGTGGTACTAGGCAGCCGTGGCACGCGCTCGTGGATCATGACCGGCACCGGCAATCACGATGGTTTGTCGTCGGTGGCCCACGGCGCAGGCCGAAAAATGATGCGATCGTTAGCGCGTGCAAATTTGCGGGAGCGCTACCACCGCGATCAACTGATCAAAACCCGCTGTGGCAGCAAAGTTATTTGCGATGACACCAACTTGCTGTACGAGGAGCACCCTGACGCATATAAGCCAATCGAACCTGTCATCGACAGTCTTGAACAAGCCGGCCTAGCCACCAAGGTCGCAGCGGTTATGCCGCTGCTGACGGTGAAAAAATGACGCAATGGATCGTACAAATAAGTGCTGGCGTCGGGCCACACGAAGTGCGCGCCTTTGTTGCGTTGCTCGCGGTGCAACTGATGCGGCATTGTGAACTGGCCGGGCTGGTGATTTGTTCGATGACCTCGCATGGTGACGAAGCTGCGCCACGCTCGGTAACACTTGAAATCAACGGCGATGCGCCGACGGTACTGGCTGCTCAACTTGGTACCCATGTGTTGATCGCACGCAGCGACCAACGCGAACAGCGACGGGGCCGCAAGCGCTGGTTTGCTGGGGTGAGTTTGCACACTGTGGTCGCAGCTGCGCCGACGCACATACAGATCGAACCCAACGATATCGAAATCACCACTGCGCGCTCCGGAGGTCCAGGTGGCCAACATGTCAACACCACCGATTCAGCGGTGCGGGTGTGGCACAAGCCGACCGGCATACGAATCCGCGTCACCAGTGAACGTTCGCAGCATCAGAATCGCAGTCGAGCGATGGCGCAACTTCAGGTTGTGCTTGCGCAACGGACGCAAGCACAGGCCGACCAACATGCCGGCGACCGCCGCCTCGCGCACTATCAATTCGAACGCGGCCGCGCGGTGCAGCAGTGGAGCATCGACGCACACAGCGGCGAACTGCGCGCGGTCGGGTCCTGCGCCTAGCGTGCGTGCGTGCGTGCCTGCGTGCTTGGATTCGCTAGGCCCCGCGCCGAGTGTTGGCTCGTACGGGTAATAGCTGGGCGTACGGAGTACATGAAACATAACCCGGCGATTGCATGTTCGATGCGTCCATCACACTATCGCCGGCCGCGCACGTGGCGCATCCGTAGCCAAGGAAGATAGCGATGACCGTTTCAGCAGGTAACCAAGCACAAGCCGCACTTTGGTCGGAGTCCGCAGGCCAAGCCTGGGTCGATTTTCAAGATCAAATGGATCGACAGCTGGCCGTGGTGAGCGCCGCCGTCGTAGCGGCGCTGCAACCCGCCGTCGGCGAAGCGATCCTCGACGTTGGGTGCGGCTGCGGCGCGACCACGCTGGATCTAGCGAAAGCCGTTGGCGCAACCGGGCGAGTTGTTGGCCTCGATATCAGTGTGCCGATGACCGCACTTGCGGCCCGCCGGCTGGCCGACGCCGGCTCACACCATGCATCGGCGGTGCTGGGTGATGCCCAGGTGATGAATTCGGCTAATGTTGGCGAGCCGTTTGACGCGGTGTTCTCGCGCTTCGGTGTCATGTTTTTTGCCGACCCCGTTGCTGCGTTCAAAAATCTACGCGCACTCACCAAGTCGACGGGACGCATGGCGTTCGTGTGTTGGCAAGAAGCCCGCCTCAACCGGATCTTTTACGACCTGGGTCGAGAACTTGCAGCAATCTTTCCAAACCAGCCAGCCCCCGATCCACACGCACCAGGCCCGATGGCGTTTGCCGACGCACAGCGGCTGCGCTCGATCCTCACCGACGCCGGCTGGTCGAATATTGAAATCACCGGGCACGTTGCACCGATGCAACTATTCGGCACCACCGATTTAGATGTCGCATTGCAAGCCAGCCTGCGCATCGGCAGCGCGGCCCGAGCTCTGCAAACCGCCGATGCCGAAACCACGCAACGCATTCACGCTGCTGCTCGCCGCGTGCTTGAAGCCCAGTGGACCAACAACGGTGCCATCGTCGATAGTGCGACGTGGATCGTCACTGCGCGCAGTGCTGCTGTATAGCTCACCGAGGATGCTCGTGCGCAGCATCTCACTTCGTGAACACTAATCGTAACTAACATCACGGCCGCCCTGCCTGTGCACGGACTTGCTTGATCAAAACAACGTTGCGTTTCGATGATTTGTTGTTTCAATAACGTCACAAAGCTGAGCAATACCAGGCGAGTAGCTAGCCAGCGTCGAAGCCGGCAAGTTCGGTCGCCAGGTTTGAGGGCAACCGATGTCAGTAATTATAACCAGTTGCGCGGACCACCGGTTGGCACGTTCCCTGCTGTGGACATTGGTATGAAAAAATTACTCTTCGCACTGCTCATCGCCTTGCCGTTGTCTTCGATCGCCGCTTGTGGCGCGGACAGTGAGTCAAGCTTTGATACCATCAACGATGGCAGCGATGTCAACGCCGGTAGTGAAGGCAAAGAAGACGGCGTCGCCGGCACGATCACCGCAGCACAATTCAACACAGCGGCGAAAGACGCCAACTATATTAGCGAATCCGATTCGGCTCCGACGTTCTTGTCGGCCAAGCTCAGCCCAGGTGCAAAGATCACCAAGACCTATATTCGTCGCAACTTTGGCGCGGCACTGGGCATGCAAGCCGACGACGCCATGGAATTCTCAAACCGAACCGCAGCGTTGGCGTGGCTTGACGACGCCGGTAGCGAAGAAGATCCGGCGTCGACGGCCGCATGGGCGCGCATCAAAACCCTGATGAAGGGCAAACTCAAAGGCATCGTGCTCATCAAAACTGGCCCGGGTGAAAACGGTGTTTTAACGTCCGACCAAGGTGCGTACAACTACCTCGTCGTCGGTAAATCCGCCGATGGCAAAGTGGTTGGATTTTTTATCGAATCGGTTGAGACCTAGTAGCAGCGTTTCGCCGCGCGGAATCGTGCAAATTTTTCACGCGCCGATTGACCAGCCGATCAGGAAAATCGTGATGCTACCGGCTACCGGTGCCGCGCTGACCGCGCACATTTGTGGCCGCTATCTGATCGAAACCACACGTTTGCTGGCCGCCAAGCCAATGACGTTGCATGTCACCGACAAAGCCACGGGTGCAACGTTTCAAGGGGTGGTGGGTGACGAGGATCCTAACCCGGAAGCGCCAAATCCCAACCAACGGCCTATCGATCCGGCAAGCGTTGCAAATATGTCGAACGGGGCCACGCGATCTATTTCAGTTTGTCAAACTGCCGCGCCAAGCCGCGCAGTATGAAGTGTATCTTGAATTCGGCGATTACCTAAACGATTGCGTAGACACCGATCAAAGAGACCCGCGAGTCATCGCGTGCAATTACAACGGCGGCAAGTTCGTCGCTGCCGTGGGCAGTCGCCGTGTGTCGAGAAAATAACAATACTCTCGAAGATAGTGCTCGACGCCATCTTCGAGGTAGTCGAGCCACCGTTCGATATCCGATGAAGGCCAAGCATCTGAAGCTATAGGCATTGCGCTTGGGTGCTCACGTCTGCGAGCCCAGAACGTTTCGAGATTTGCTGCGAGTGCAACGCGATACTTGTGCGTCTCGTGCCACAATGCCACTACGCTTTTGCGAGTCCAATGCGAATTGCCATCCAGCGCGTATGTGCTCGGCGCGTTTATCTCGCCTGCGGATATCACCTGTTTAAGTTCAAACATCGATACCGGCTGCCGATAAACAAACTCCCCTCCCTGCGGGCAAATCCCGTCGATCGCGACGAACTTCTCCTCATTGTCGATCATCACGACGTTGTTGGGAGCAACCCCCGGCCCGGTACCGCATGAACAATCATCACCAACATAGATCGGCCCTGGAACGTTGAGCGGGTGTTTGGTTGCCCACGTGCCATGAAACTCGTCACGCAGCGCAAACTGTTTCAAGCTGCTTTCGACGTCGAAGAATGGGTCAATTGCATTCCTGCTCATGAAGCGAACATCGCAGGTTTTCGCTGCCTGCGTGGCGAAACTTCGTTCAAATTCCTATGCAACGGGTGCTGCAAAAATCGCACGCCCAACTACTGTGGCAGACCAGGAATCCCGGCCTTGCCAGCTTTGACCTGCATCGATGTTGCTTTGAGTTCGGCGCTGGTAATCGGCTGATAGACACCACCAAGGTGCGCCGACAGGAACGCCTCGGTAACGGCGACGAACGCGATATTGTTTACCGGCCGTGCAAAGCCATGGCCTTCGTCCGGAAACAGGACGTAGCTCACCGGTAGGCCGGCCTGCTTCATCGCTGCCACAATTTGTTCAGACTCAGCTTCCTTGACGCGTGGATCGTTTTTGCCTTGGCCGATCAATAA
>JAYWHS010000349.1:0-4528 GCA_043777635.1 Kofleriaceae bacterium
CTTGCTCCACAAATCATTGCTGAAATCCGGCGTTTGCTCGGCTTGCATTTCCAAATGGCCACGCACCAATTCAGCAACGTGGGCTAAGCCGGTCAGCTTGGGGCGATCGATGCCGTCGCCACCATCGTCGGCGCCATCATCACCGTCGGCGCATTCGCCGTCGAACTGTTCCATCAATTCCATATCTGACACCGACGGCCCGGTTACCGAAGCAGCCGGCCGCGTGCCAGGTTTGGTAGGTTGACCACTACTCATGATGCACCTCCCGATTTGGCCAGCCGAGGCTGGGTTTCGACGTTGGTTTTGGCGTTGGCCTTTGAAGTGCCAGTGCCAGTGCCAGTGCCAGTGCGTTCGATCGCGGAATCGGATTCGAGTTGATTGTCACCGTCGATATCGACGGGTGCGCCGTCGACCAAATCCGACAATTGCCGCTGCATGTTACGTCGAGCGTGGAACAACCGCGACATAATCGTTCCTTTTGAGCAGCTCATGATCGAGGCCATTTCTTCATACGACATGCCATCGAGTTCGCGCATCACCAACACGGCGCGGTGATTTTCCGACAGCTGCGCCATTGCCGTTTCCAACCGCGCGCGCACTTGTTTATCAAACAACATGCGGCTGGGATTTGAGCCAAGATGCAGCGGCAGCAGATCTTGGTTGATCACATCGGTGTTGCCTTCGCGCAAGTGTTCGTCGTTGGCCTCCACCGGGCGGCCACGCTTTTGCTTGCGAATATGGTCGATGGCAAGGTTCATGACGATGCGATACATCCACGTGTAAAAGCTTGAATTTCCTTCGAATTTATCGAGGTACTTGTAGGCTTTAACAAACCCATCTTGAACCACGTCTTGGGCATCTGCCGGGTTGCGCAAGACGCCGACCGCAACGGCGAACAGCCGCCGGTGGTAGCGATCAAACAGGCTGCGAAACGCACCACGGTCCCCGCTGCGAGCGGCGTTAACCAGGTCGCGGTCAGCAAATTCTGTAGCGTCCGAGGCAGCATGCCTCTGGGTAGACGCCGTGACAGGGGGCTTATTCACTGCGGATCGGTATATCACTACCGACCGACTGATGGGGAGAAGTCGACCCAAACCTTGGGATCACACCGACATCGCGCTACACTGCGCGCGTGGCGAATTCGGCGATCAAAGTCAGTGGATTTTTATCCATTGTACGCGACAGCTTGTTGCGGCACGAAGCCCATCGCGCCTTAGGCTGGACCATCAGCGCCATGGCCACCATTAGCTTGGGCACTGCGCTTGCGGGCTATTGGTTAGTCGGGTCGCGCGCCACCGCATTATCGATTCTTAGTATTGGCGGCGTCGCAGCGCTCCTCACACTTATTGTCGGAGCAGTATTTGGTTGGATCGTGCCACGCAAACGTTTTGCGTCAGATCAAGACGTCGCGCGCTTCGTCGGAAGTGCACAACCGCAAGTTGCATCTGACTTGTTATCGGCGGTGCAGTTCGCCCAAGCCAGCGACGCGGCCCATCCGCCTGACAACCGAGGCACAACATCAAACGCCATGATCGATGCATTGATTGCGGCAACTGCTGCGCGGGTCGAGACCATCGCGCCCGCGACCCTCATCGTGCAACGCGATCGAATTGTGGCGGGACGAATCGGCGTAGCAAGCGTGGTGACACTTGGGTTGTTAACGCTGGCGGCACCACAAGTCCGCAATGGCTGGCGTAACTTAGTTGCGCCACGCTCCGATGCATTTCAAGGCGCTGCGTTGTCGAGCGTGCCGATCGTCGGTGACCTCGATATCAAACTTACATATCCGGCCTACACCCAACGGGCCGACGTATCACTAACCTCAGCAAGCGGCGATATCCGCGCCCCCGCCGGCACCCGGGTCACACTGCTTGCACGGCCGTTGCTCAAAGCCACAGTTGCCGAGCTGATGCTCGAAGGCGCAACCCCCAACGATACTCAAACCATCGCCTTGGTCAGCACAGAGGATCGCTTGGTCGGCGAATTTATTGTGAAGCAGTCAGGGCGCTATCGCTTTGCGGTGGTCGACGATCACCGTCGACGCACGATCGAAGCTAGCCCGCGCACCATCGAACTTGACATTGATCGAGCGCCGACAGCGCAATTGATTGCGCCAGCCGATGTGTTGGATGTTAGCAATTTGCGCCAAGTTGAATTGGCGTATGTACTCGAAGACGACTACGGCATCGCCAGCATCGAACTCATGTGGATGTCGGGTCGCGAAACCGGCAAAAAGGTGGTGCCTGTTGGCGGCGCGTCGGCTCCACCCAATACTGGCAGCAGCGCGCCCACACCCTCCCCCGCCACCAAAGGCGAATCGCGGATCACCGGCAAGCTGCTGTGGGACATGGCCGAGCTGCCGTTACCTGCCGGTGCCGAAGTCCGGTATTGGCTCGAAGTGAAAGACAATGACAACGTCAACGGACCCAATCTCGGCCGTTCGAAAGAGTATCGGCTCAAGGTGATCAGCCCGCGCGAACGTCACGAACAAGTGTTGGCGAAGCAACAAGAGCTGGCCGACAAAATGCTCGATGCCCTGGCCAGCCGGCTGGTACTTGTCAGTGGCCCAGGCGGGCCGGTCGCGAACACTGCCGCAGCGTTGTCGTTGGGCGAACGCGAAACCATGCAACGCTACGATAGTGAATTGGTTGCCAGCCTCATCGATATTCGAGCCGGCTTCGACAAGGACGCCCACGCCAGCGATGCCTTGCGCAAAATGCTCGATAAAATGCGCGAGCGCCTCGACAAGCTAGTGACCGCCGACAATCATCTGATGGACAGCCTCCAACGTGAGCAACAAAGTCGCGGCAAAATTCCGTCGCTGATTGGTCGCTTTACCAGCAGCGATAGCAAATGGATCATCGAGCTTGAAGACGATGCATTGCAATTGGCCGACTGGCTCGACCGCGAGCGAGTTGAAGCCATGCTCGATGTTGCCGACGAGGCCGCCGCCCATCGCAAACGGCTCAAGGAATTGCTCGATGAGTATGCCAAGACCGGCGATCCGCGGCTCAAGGCTGAAATCGAACGCGAGATGCGAGCGTTGCAACAATCCTTAGCGCAACTCGAAAAACATCGCGCTGCGGTGCCGCAAGATGTGCTTGACCAATTTGTCAATCGTGATGCGTTGACCCAGCGCGAATCTGAGTCGTGCCTCGACGAAGTGCAGCGCTTATTCGCCACCGGCAAAATTGCCGAAGCCCAAGCCAAATTGGCGACCTGCAGCCAAACCATGGACGCTGCGGCCGAAGCGTTGGAAAACTCGCTGCAGCAACTGCGTGGCGATCGGTTCAGCGACGAGCAACACAAGCTCGACGAAGTCATGAACGAACTGGCCGACACCGCCAAAGATCAAGGCGACATTGCCGGCGAAGCCAGCCGCATGTTTGATGAGTACGCCGCCAAAGCCGACGACATGAGTCGAGGCAACAAACGCGAAGCTGCAAGCAAGGTTGCAAGCATTATCGATAAAGTCCGGCGGCAACTGCGCGCGATTCCCGACAATGGCCTCACGCCGTTTTCCAAAGAAGAACTCGACATCGTGGAGCGCCGCATTGCCGACGTTGAACGCACGGTTGCCGACGGTGACCTGGCCGAAGCCGCAGCGATGGCGAAACAAGCGCTGAGCAGCTTACAAACCATTGCCGGCGAACTCGACGCCGCCATGACCGATGATCCGCAATCGCCTTTCGCCGATGCCACGGCGGACGCATTGGCCGGCACCGAAAAAGCCGGCACCACCGTCAAAGAACTGGTCGACGCGCTCAATAAACTCGCACCTTCGCCGCAATCAATTATGAGTGCCGACGACAAACGTGCGATGGAACGCTTGCGCCGACGCCAAGGCCTCAACCGCGAGCGCGCCACAAAATTGGCCGAACGCGCTAAGCAACTTGGCGGCGAGCTGCCTGGCGGAGCAAGTGGCGATATTGCCAAGCGCTTGGGCAACGCGGTCGAGCGCATGGGCGCAGCCGATGAACGGCTCAAAGCCACCGACCCTGGCGGCGCGCGTGAAGCCACCCGCGCTGCGTCCGAAGCACTCGATCAAGCGCGCAAAAAAGCCCGCGATGCTGCGCGGCAACGGCAAGAAGGTGCCGGCGCATCGGAAGAGCCAATTCGGATCCCGGGCGCCGATGAATACAAAGCGCCTGAACAATTTCGCGAAGATATTCTTGAAGCCATGAAGAAGCGCGGCCCGGGCGGTTACGACGACATGCTGAAACGGTATTACGAGGAGTTGATTCGATGATGCGGCGATGGGCCATCTTGGCGCTTACAAGTAGCGCACTAGCGTTTGCCACGGTGACGCCAGTGGCGGCGCGGCAAGACCGCACCGTGGTTGGCGATGTCATTAAAGCTGCCCGGCTGATCAATGCCATGCGTTTTGACGAAGCCAAAACCGTGATCGCAGAGCTAGCGCAAAAATCGCCAAACATGCCCGAAGTGCGGTGGCTACGATCAACCCTTGCGTTTAACACCGGCGACTACGCTGGTGCCATTGCGGCATTGGATGGCGTTTCCGACGACG
>JAYWHS010000350.1:0-4524 GCA_043777635.1 Kofleriaceae bacterium
AAATTGTAACCTACGCAGCGCCGCTGCAAATGCTTTTGCGGCATTCGTTTAGCGGCACATTGACACGGTGTGCCATAGTCCTTATGGGAGCCCTATGGAAAACGACGACGACACTGATGACAAGAATCGTGACCGCAGCGAGCCGGTGTCGGATCGGTTGACCGAAAGTATACGGCAGCGGCTCGAACAACTCGTCCCCGAACTAGTGCGTAAAACGTTCACGGCCGGGATGGGCGCGGTCTACCAAACCGAAGATAGCCTACGCAAAGTTGCCAAAGATATGAACTTGCCCAATTTGCCTAACGTGGCGGGCTATCTGGCGTCGTCGGCAGATGCCACCAAAGACAAAGTACTCGAAGTTATTGCTCGGGAAACCCGCGAGTTTCTCGAGCACATCAACCTCGGTGATGAGATTGCCAAGTTACTGACTACCTTGTCGTTCGAAATCAAAACTGAAGTGCGATTCATCCCAAATAGCGAGCGATTTGGCGGCGCAGAACCTGACATAAAATCATCGGTGCGGCTCAAACGCGACAGCAAAACTGACGTCAAGAGTGAGGCCAAAACCGATGCCAAAACCGATGCCAAGGGCAAAGCCGCTGACGACGACGGCAAAGACGACAACAAAGAAGATAAACCGAGCCGCCTGCGCTTTTGGAAACGCGATGACGATAACGGCACTCAGAATGAGTAAGGCATTATAAAGGGTCTTTCACGTACCTTCGGCCCCCGACAAGTAGCTGACAATAAAACCTCCACGCGTCGCTCGCGCGGGTTTTGAAGTACGACTACGAGGCGTCTTTTTTTACGCGTCGACGAACCACAACTTCTTCGAAATCACCGGCGTCATCCGCCGATTGCAATTCTTTGGCCGCTTTACCGTCGAGCGCAGCAGTTTTTTTGACTTCGATTTCGTCGTCGCCGGTGGATGCGCTCTTAAAATTGCGAATGGTTTTGCCGAATGCGGAGCCAATGCCAGGCAATTTGCTGGCACCGAACACAACGAGGACAATCAGGAGAATGATAATTAATTCGCCCATACCGGGCATGACGGACTCCTTGCTAGTTGAAGGCAAGGTAGCACGATTCGAGGAGATCAACTAATTTGGATCTATTCCCGACCGAATAGCGCCCTCGGCCACGCCGCCACCAGCCTAAAAGTTGGAGCCCGCTGCAACCTGGGTCTATGCTCCCGATCATGCGTCCTGCACTAGTTCTAATTCCGAGTATCTGGGCGATAACCACGTTACTCGGCAGCATGAATGAGGTCCGCGCGCAGCCAGCCAGCGCGCCTGTGCTGCCCGGCGTGCAAGTTGTCCCCCCAGCCATCGTGCCGATGCCAAGCCTGCCCGAGCAGCTCGACGGTCGACGCGATATCCGGGGCTGTCCAATGGGTAGCGATTGCAGCCGACCAGCGGATCGTATGCGCGAACTGGAACTTGAGATGTTCGCGACCAAACGCCCGGGCAGCCCGTGGGTGAATGAAGGTACCACCCCGGTCATCAGCGTTGCACCAAGCGCCCAAATTTTCAAAAAGCCTAGTGATTTCCGCCCGGAATTGGCGTGGATGGACAAGCTGGCGATGCCGGATTTGCCAGTGCGGTGGACACCTCGGTTAATCGAATACTTGTTGTTCTACAAAGATGACGCGCGCGGTCACGACATCATGGCAGACTGGCTCAAATCCCAGGGCCGTTATCGCGACTTGCTGGTCGACAACCTGCGTAAGGGCAAACTACCCGAAGACCTCTTGTACGTGGCAATGATTGAATCGTCCTACGATCCTGGAGATTCGTCCTATGCTGGCGCTGCCGGGTTATGGCAATTCATGCCGGAAGGCGGCCGAATCTATGGCTTAAT
The DNA here is from genome assembly GCA_043777635.1 of Kofleriaceae bacterium. Classification (GTDB taxonomy): domain Bacteria; phylum Myxococcota_A; class Polyangia; order Haliangiales; family Haliangiaceae; genus JABFXX01. The sequence continues at coordinate 1,861 of JAYWHS010000350.1, forward strand.
CCAAGATCGTTGGGTCGACGAACGCCGCGATCCGTTGCGCTCGACCATCGCGGTGGTGGCGTATTGGCAAGACCTGTATCAGCGCTTTGGTGATTGGCACCTTGCGATGGCTGCGTTCAATGCCGGTTATGGTGCCGTGCTGCGCTCGATCGCGCGCTACAACACCAACGACTACTGGCAATTGTGCGAATACGAAAATGGCTTGGCTTGGGAAACCACGCTGTACGTGCCCAAAGCTATCGCTGCTGCAATCATTGGGCACAATCGCGCGACGTTTGGCTTCGACAACGTCACGGAGTTACCAGCTGAACGTTGGCAAACCGTCGCGCTGCCGGTGTCGGTGCCACTTGCCGTGGTGGCGCGTGCTGTCGGCGCCAAGCTTGATGACATCAAGCGGCTCAATCCCCATCTGCGACGTGGCCGCACTCCGCCGAGCCAACCGAATTATGTTGTCCGTGTGCCGCAGGGCAGCGGCGAAGACTTTGCCCGCAAGTTGGCGGATCTGCGCTCGGAATGGGATGGGCTCGACGCCTACGTCGTTGCGCATGGCGAACGGCTCGAAGATATCGCCACTACGTTTGCGATTCCGACCAAACGGCTGCGCGAACTCAACGAGATCACGCACGAATCAGAAATCGATGGCGGTACGATTTTGGTGGTTCCCAAAATTTCGGCGGAGCTGCGCGCCAAAAACAAAGCCAAAGCCCGCATTGATTTGCAAAATTCAGGCAACGACCAAAAACGCGGCGAACCGATGGTGGTCGCGGTGCCCGACAAAGATGCCATGGTGGCGGATCATCAACGGGTATTCTACCGCGTCGTGATCGGCGATACCCTGCCCGGCTTGGCACGGGCATTTGGCATTTCAAAAAAACGTTTAGCCGATTGGAATGGCCTCGAAATCGACGCCAAGCTACAGGCCAAAATGATCGTGCAGGCGTTTGTTGACAAGAATTTCGACCAAGCCCGCGCCAACTTGACATTGCTTGATGACAGCCAGTTGATGATCGTGACCCGTGGTTCCAAAGAACATCTCGATATTTCCGAAGAACGGGTCGGGCGTGCGCGGATCGAATACGCACCAACGTCGGCCGAATCGTTCGAAACCATTGGCCGGCGCTTCGGCCTTACCGCGTACGACATGGCCCGCATCAATCGCAAGTCGTCGAAAACCGTGGTCGCAGTTGGCGACACCGTGATCGTCTACCAAGTCGTCGACCGGACCCGCTCGGGTCGCGCTGGCAAACAGTTTGCCCATACGCCGCGCGGCCGACGCGGTGCGCGGCTAGGCGCCGAAGCAACCGAGATCACCGGCAAAGAAGGCATGGAGGCTGTCGATTCTGCGGCACGAGTCAAAACCGGCCTCGACAACGGAGTGAGCGTGCGTGCGATCGGCGTTGGGCCCGCTGCGCCCGGCGAGGACACCGAACCCGAAACCGAGCAGCTGACCAACGAAGATGATCAACCCATTACGTCGCCTTCGGGCGCAGCGTCGGGACCACGCAACAAATAGCAAACGCCTACGAATTCTGATACCAACGAGGCAACGCAGCCGCGGGGGCAGCGTTGCAAGGAACTCAATTTATGAAACAATCCAATATTCTTGTAGCAGTAGTTTTCACCAGCATTACGGCAACCGGCCTGGTGGCTTGCGGCGGCGATTCGAACTCAACTCCTGACGCAGCCAAAGTTATCGATAGCGCTGGTGCTATCGCAAGCGAAGTGCCATGCGCAGGTGCGACCGTCACAACGACGGTCACGGCACCTGGCGGTGGGTTTGCATACATGATTACACCATCGTCGATGATCGCCGTTGCCCAAGTGGTTAAATTCGAAATGGCGGCCGGCACCAGCCATGACGTCAACTCGAACGGCAAAGGCTTTGATACCGGCTTTGGCGTAACCAAATGCTTCAAATTCAACGTCGCGGGTTCGTACACATTTAAGTGCACGCCACACAGTTTTACCGGCACGATCGTAGTTCAATAGTTCACGCTGCGACTGCGAGTTTTTCCTGGGTCGAGCCCCGCGCCGAGGGTTCGCTCGTTCGCTCCATATTTCGGGCCCAGGTCCCGGCGAGCCGTGACGCGAGCGTCCGTAAATAGCGCGGGACGTTCTTCGCGCCCACGACGAAGTTGTGTAGGGTCATGGCGCGATGACCGACTACGAAAAACTTGGCGTCTTTTACCTCGGCAAGCCCTACGATCTGGGCAGCAAAACCACCAGCGCCGAACCGTACCTATACGACGCCAAAGATCTTACGACCCACGCCATTTGCGTGGGCATGACCGGCAGCGGCAAAACCGGCCTGTGCATCGCCATGCTTGAGGAGGCAGCGATCGATGGTGTGCCGGTATTGGCCATCGACGTCAAAGGCGATTTGGCCAACTTGGCCCTCACCTTTCCGCAACTGCGCGGCGAAGATTTTGCACCTTGGGTCGACGGCTCCGAAGCCCAGCGCCGTGGCATTACGCCTGAAGTGCTCGGTGCCGAAGCCGCCAGCAAATGGCAAAAAGGTCTTAGCGACTGGCAACAAGATGGCGCGCGGATCGAACGACTACGCGCCGCTGCGCCGGTCACGGTGTACACACCTGGTGCTTCGTTCGGCGTGCCGTTGGCCGTGTTGCGCGCGTTGACCGCACCAAATACAACGCAACGACAGGA
>JAYWHS010000351.1:0-16419 GCA_043777635.1 Kofleriaceae bacterium
GGCATGTAGCCCAACATTTGATGACCGCCACCGAGCCCGTGGCCAGATAAGCCGCCGGACCCCAACGCCAGCCGCGCTTGCAGAAATTGATACGCTTCTTTTTGTGCGAATGCCTCGGGGTTGAAATAGGCCAAAAATCGCTGCATCCGCCATGGCGTGCCGACGACCAAGTAGTAAGCCACTGGTGCAGATGCCAACACAGCCAACAAGATGTACGAAATGCGTGCGCCAGCGACGAACAACATGCCGAGGGTAGTCGCGCCAAGCACGATTGAAGATCCAAGATCTGGCTGTTTGAGCAACAGCACCATCATCATGCCGCACACGACCAAATGCGGCACAAACCCGATGGTGAATGTTTTGACCCGATCAGCTTTGCGAGCCAGGCTGTATGCCAAGTAGGTAATCAGCGCGAGTTTGGCAATCTCGACAGGTTGGAACGTTAACGGCCCCATCGGGATCCAACGACGGGCGCCGTTGCGGGCCGGAAATATCAACGCTGCCGCTAGCAACAATAACGCGATTGCAAGCAACGGATAGACCCAGCGGCGCAGCCGTTGGTAGTCCATATGGCTGCCGAACCACATCGCGAATCCGCCAATCGCAACGAACATGAGTTGGCGTTGTAAAAAGTGGGTGGAGTCGTGAAATTGACTAAGCGCTTCGGCTGCGGTGGCCGAATGAATCTCGACGGTGCCGATGCATAACAGGGCCATCGCAGTACCAAGCAATACCAAATCAAGCGAACGTTCCGGAAGCGCGACCACGGGGGCTTGTAGGTTGGCCAACGACGATGTTGGCAGCGTGGCATCGACCCGAGCGCCACGTTTGCGCCAGTTTTTGAACTTTTCGAGCCATAAAAAACGCGCATTGTGCGTTGCTGCAAAGCTTGGTTGGCTGTGGCGCTCAGTGTCGCGCTCTTCGATCATGGGCGCGCTAGGGCGGAGGATTTGGTCAACGCGCTGACGAGGTGGCACTGTGGTGCGCCGGCTGCGCTGGCGATTGTTAGTCGCTTTGGACGCCAGGCGTTGCCGCCATTGTGCAGCACGTTGAATGACAGAAAGCCCCATCGCCCGATATTCGGGACGGACTTGCCGCGGGGCCAGTTTTTGCCCAAAAAATCAGCAAATCAGAACTCTTGAGTCATCTGTGGCAAGGATTTGAAGTCGGTTTAGTCGGGTAAGGCAATTGCAAAGTTTGCGTGCATCTGTTGAAACCAGGTGTGAGTTCAGAAATGTTTTCTTGTCCGAAGTGCGCGGCTCAGAACGTCTATCCCGACGGCGACAACAACGTTTGCGCTGATTGTGGGCATGAGTGGCCCGCCGCCGGTGCAGTGGCCGAGATGCAAGCCGTGGAAGTGGTTGATGACGGCGTGATTCGTGATGCCAACGGGGTTGCGTTGGCCAACGGCGATTCGGTGGTTTTGATCAAGAGTCTAAAAGTAAAAGGCTCAACTACGCTAAAACAAGGCACCAAAATCAGCAACATCAAGTTGATCTCAGGCGATCATGAAATTGATTGTCGGGTCGACAACATGGGCATGTTACTCAAAGCCCAATACGTAAAAAAAGTCTAAGCCCGAGCATGACTATCGGTCGTCCAAGGCCACAGCAGCCACTGCATCAATAGTTCGTGCGGTTGCGCGGATGGCCAAATGAGTAACTGCTACAATGCTGTGATGCACAATGCGTGCGCTGGCAGTGGCCGGTTTGGCCTTGGGGCCAAGCACAGTTTCGAGCAGCCGCGTTGGGCGATCAAAAAGCTGTTGTTGTATCTGTTCGATCCGCGTCGAGCCAACCGCAACCGCCTCGGCCGCGAGCTTAATAATGCCGCGCCAACGTTGCTTGGATGTCGGGTGGGGATGGGTCATGGCAATGGCTATGGTGCGCTTGATTGCGGCGACGCTTGTTCATGGTGCGCGGCGGGTGTTGGCGCAGCGTGTAACCAGTTGGTCAGCGCGCTGTAAACCCTTGGGTCGTGCAGCATTTGCATATGGCTAATTCCTGCGATGGTTACGACACTGCACGGCTCGCTGCCACCGTCGTTGCGCGCGCTTGCAATGGGTACGATCGAGTCGCCAAATAGCGCGCTGAGCCAGGCTTTGTCGCTGATCGCACCTGCGATCAACAGATGCTGCATGCTTGGTAGTAGTGGCACCGGATGTCGAGGATCACGCAACGACAATTGTGCTTGGCGACGGCCTCGATCTTCATGGCGGACATCGGCATCACCAAGATCTTGGATCCCGGCACTGCGTAACCCCGCGATCGATGCAAGCAGGCGAGTCACGGGATCGTTGATAGCAGCCAGCAAGTTGGTTGTGACTCGACCCCAACGTTCAAACGGTGCTCCGCGATGTGGAGTACCGATGTATGCGGCGCGTAGGGGGATGGAAAGCCATGCTGACTTTTCCATTGCGGCTTGATGGCACGCCGCGCGAATCACCAGCCCACCCATGCTGTGACCGACCAGCAACAGCTCGGTGATCGCAACCGGATAACATTGGCAAAGTTGGTTGAGCAGTGCAGCGAGTTGAACACCGCTATCGGCGATGGCTTGACCGGAGTTGTAACGGACGTAAAACGGTATAAAGCCGTGGTCGACGGCAAGTTGGGCCCCGAAATCTGGCACCGATCGTTTGCCGGTGGTTGCCGGATCGGAGGTCGCTGCCGGATCGGAATTTATCGCCGGGTCGGCCGCATCTGGGGCTGCGATCGCTTGCGCCGGTGGTTGCCAATTGCGTTCGGTGCCCATGAGCCCATGGACCAGTACGACCACACGCGAACTTGGTTGTGGAACCTGCGCTGCAAACGCAGCCGGGGTCGGCGGCAGCGGCACACCGTCGACAAAAAAGTCAGCTGTGATCGCTAGTGCATTTTGACTTCGGACCAAATAGTCGCCGACCAATCCGTTAACGACGGCAAGCAATTGGTCGCGGACTTTGCTCATGCTGCTGCGGCATAACATATCGCCCCCAGCCCGGGGCTATTTATCGATGGAACTGACGATGGTTTTGCAAGCGTTGCTCAACGTCGGCACGAGTAGGTTCGTCGAGGTCTGCGCCAAATTGCGCGGTGGAGCGTGCGCGTCGTGCTAACCAGTCGGCACCGAGCAGCGCAGCGCCATTGGGTGGTGCCTGGTCGTTCGGTACGTACCAAGCGATCGTAGTTTCTGATTTTGGCCCCGTTGCAACCCCTCTACCGACGAAGAAACCAGCCGCAAGCATGGCGGTGCGTACCGCTGTGGAATTGGTATAGGTGAACACTTCGACCACATGCGTTGACGCAGCAAGCGCTGTGAATAGTTGTTCAAATGCGGCCAAGGTCCACATGGCAGAATCAACTTTCCAAGAGAATGGATCGTAGAAAATTACCTGCGGTAGTGGTGCGAGTTGCAGCGTCGCGAGAAAATTATTTTCGAACAGTCGCCAGCGAAAGTTCGCTGGTTCATCGATGGTTAGGCCGTGACGTAACTCGCAGGCGTTGTGGCGCGCATGCGCGTGTAACAACCGATGCGGTGCTTCATGCCGTAGATGCGGGAATTCTTTGAGGTGATTGAGCGCTAGCTGCAACGCATCGAGGTCATGTTCAAAACTGATAAGCTCAACCGCGCGATGGCAAGGCTTTTTTTCGAGCGCGTATACCAGCGCCATAGCGTTATGGCCGGCACCAAGGCCAACGTCCCAAACCACCAGCGGTGTCGGTAGTTCGGCGTCGCTCTCCGATGGTAGTGCTGGCGTTAACGCACGCAAATGCTGTGATTGCGCCACGTAAATTCGTTCGGCTTCTTGGTTGGGATCGTTGACCGAGTGCATGATTTCGCCGGACGCAATGTGGGCGATACTGGCGAACGTGGGCCCAGAAATGGAGCGAACGAGCGAACGCTCGGAGCGGGGCCCAGAAATGGAGCGAACGAGCGAACGCTCGGAGCGGGGCCCACCGGCGTTTTCACCGCGTCGGGCTACCGCTCGGTGGACTCGAAAATTGCCGCGCTCGTCTGGTTTGCGACGCTGTGCTTTGGGTTGTTCGCCAGGTGGATTGTCTTGATCGTTGAGCCCGAGGTGTTGCCGTTGCAACGCGTAGAAGCTGGCGAAGGTACCTTGGCGAATCTGTGTCCGGATTTCGGACATCAAGCGCAAATAGAATTGCAGATTGTGAAACGACAGCAGATGCCAACCCAGCGGCTCTTTACACTTTACCAGGTGATGCAAATACGAGCGGGAGTACAGCGTACACGCTTCACAATCGCACGCAGGATCCAGGGGATCGGTGGCAAACTTGTAAACGCCCCGGCGCAAACTTACACGCCCTCGCGATGTAAAAACTTCGCCTTGTTGTGCCCATGCCGTCGGCAAAATGCAATCGAACATATCGACCCCACGGTGCACAGCTTCAAGCAGATCAAGCGGTGTGCCCACGCCCATTAAATAGCGCGGCTTGTTGACCGGCAGCAGCGCTGCCGTCAACTCCGTCATGTCTTCGCGTTCCTGTTTACTTTCGCCAACCGCTAGGCCGCCGATCGCGAAGCCGTCGAAGCCTCGGCCGGTCGACGCAGCTGGTGCCAAGTTGGTCAAAGCGTCGGCGCTGATGCGGCGCAAATCGGTAAAACACGCGCCTTGCACAATCGCAAACAAGGCGTTGGGTGAATCGGCGCGCGCAGTGAGTGATCGCGCGGCCCAACGGTGGGTAAGTTCCATGGCGGCGAGCGCTTCGGCATGCGCGCTGGTCGAGTTGATGCACTGATCCAATACCATCATGATGTCGGAGCCGATGGCGCACTGCATCGCGATGGACCGTTCCGGGGTCAGCAGAAACTTGGTGCCGTCGGTGCGATTCTTAAATTCGGCACCTTGCTCGGCCATGGCGCGGGCATGTGACAACGAAAATATTTGAAAGCCACCCGAGTCGGTCAAGATGGATTTGCCCCAGCGCATCCACGGATGCAGGCCGCCAAACTTTTGAAACACCTCAATGCCGGGCGTTAACATCAGGTGATACGTGTTGGCCAAAATGATTTGTGGCCCTAAGCGTTCGAGCTGCGCCAAGGTTTGGGTGCGTACCGAGCCTCGTGTGCCCACTGGCATGAACACTGGAGTCTCGATCACGCTGTGGGCGGTGGTGAGTCGCCCGGCCCGAGCATTAGAATTGGGCGCGTGGGCTAACACTTCAAACTTCACGGCGGGGTTGTAGCCGTCACGCGGTAGCGACGGAAGTAGCAAGTTCGTCAAACTCGTCAGGTGGTGCGTGGCGACGCTGGGCTCAGGCTATTGAGCATGGCCGTATCCTTGTCATGCGCCCAACTAAGCAGGGGTCGGTGCATCATAGTACGGTGCGATCGCATTCAAGACGCTGGCCGACCAAGGCGACGGTTTAAGCGTGCCGGCATCCACATGAACAATCGTGCGCAGGCCACGCGCTCGATCGATATCTTCGTCCATGGCCAACAGCCGCATGCCAAATGTTAATGAGGTTCGTCCCACCCGTGATACCCAAACCCGCACCCGCACTTTGCAGACTCCACGTACCGGCGATACGTAGTCGATCTCATTGCGCGCTACGACGTGAATTTGTTCCGGACGGTGCAAATCGGCGAAGCCGCCGAGGCCAAGTTCCATCCAGAAAGCACCGATGGTGCGTTCGAACAAAAGCAGGTAGCGCGAATTGTGCAAGATATGAAACGGATCGAGGTCGTCGAAGTACACACCGACGGTGTTTTCAAAAAATCTCACGGCTCACCATAGCATACGTGCCATCGTTGGCCTGTTCAGCGCGGGAGTCTTGCACCGACGAAAAAGCGCGCAACGGTGACGATCACCGCGCTGCGATCACGTTAGCGCACGCTAGAAAAAATACGCGCCGGAAATTCCGAAGAACGGCAACGCAGTTCGAATGCCGGTTTCGAAGTTCACGGTGACTTTTTTGGTTGGCCGATATTGCACGCCGATTAGGCCGGTAATGACTGGATAAACCGGTGACTTGAGATCGTATTTGACCTTCACGCCACCGTTTGAGTCAATGTTGCACGACGCTGGGTCGCTAGACATACATGCGCGGTCAACGTGGGTGACGTTGCCGAACAGGATACCAATGCCAGCGCCGCCGCCGTAACGCAGCGCAAATTGCTCGGTAAAGTTGTGGTGGCTAATAAAGTTGGCTTCGATCGAAACCCAACCGAAGTTGTTGAACTCGACAAAGTCGGCCTCGTTAGCCGGAATAGGTTTGTCTTTTTCAATCCAGATACCGGCGGGTGCGCCGATTTTTTCGTATTCCAAACCGATGTGCAACTCAAAGTTTTCGCGTCGTCGAATCAGGTCGACACCAAGCCCAACCTGGCTCGACGCACCGGCTGCGGTTTCGACAAAAAGTTCGAAAATACCTTGTGGTAACCGAACGTTACGCAGGCGGATTCCAATGCCAAACTCAGCGCCCGGAGCTTCTTCTGCTGGCGGAACCGGAGCCCCGTCTTCGGTTACCACGGCGCCATCGGCCGTGGTGGTGGTGGGCTCGGTGGTGGCAGGTGCGTCATCGGCACGGGCCACATTCACGGTGACCAGCGCAGTGAGCAGCGAAGCTGCGGTTGCAGTGAGAATCGTCGAGTGCAAGTTCATATGTATCCTCCGGCCATTGCGGCATACTATACTTTGTTAGTTACTCGTATCGTTACGGCAACATTTCTATGACAACGCAGCGGCAACATGATCAGCTGGTTCACTACGCTACCGCGTTGGTGCGGCGTGATGCTGTGACCCAGTTGGCAATGCCGGCACTGCGGGTAATTCCGATGCTACGGTCGCCGCTTCGCCACGCGCTGGCCAGCATCGCAATCGCAGCCATCGCTGGGTTTGTCAGCGTAACTTCGAACGGTTGCGCTGATGGCGCAGGTGTTGGCGGTGCGTGTGAATCCCACGCCGATTGTCGCACTGCTCTACAATGCGCAAGCAATGTGTGCATCCCGCTTTGTCGACGAGCACTTGATTGTGGCGATGGTGCAGCCTGCACTGCCGGCGGTTATTGCTTGGCCGGAACGAGTCGCGCTGGCGATACGTGCATCACCGAAACCGCATGTGGGCCCGGCTTGGCTTGTGTGTTAGATCGCACCGACGTTGATCACGACGGCGTGATGCAAGCAACTTGCGCTCCTGATCGGCAGGGCCATGCGCTTGGTTCGCCGTGCGATGACGACAGCGAATGCCGTAACGGCACTTGTGGACTGGGGCACTGTATTGATCTTTGCGTCAACGATCGCGATTGTGGTGCGGGCCAAGTTTGCACGTCGATCCCGCGGGTTGAAGCCGGTGGGGCCCAGTTCTTTGGCTGCTTGGTGAACCAAGGCACGCTGACATTTGAACTGCCAGCGCAAGGCGCGGTGCAAAAGACCTTATTGGCGGTGCCGGGCAACGCCCGATCGGCCTCCTTGTTGATGATTCTCGATGATCAAAACCAACGCGTTGGATTGACCAAAGTGGTCTCGCCGCGCGGTCGATTATTATACACGCTACCTATCCAACAGCCTGATTATTATGGCAATTTGCTGCGGCACATCCCAGATCGCGGACTTTCGGTGGCGTTGTTGCCATCGAGCGTAGACACCGAATTTGAACATGGGCCGTACTCCATTGAGTTGCAATCGTTTCGTTTGGGTCAGCCTGGTTCAGCAACACCGCGGACCACCGTCGCGATGAAAATGGGCGCTGGCGCGCTGCTTGATTTGCACCTCAAATTTGCCGATCTGGCTGACCATCCATGTCGTGATCAGCTGGTCGCTCGCAATGGAGTTTTGAACGCTGAAACGGCACGCCGTGATGCCGATTTTCAGCAGTATTTTGTCAGTACGCTGCGCACCTTGTTAGGTCGCGGTTCGGTGACGATTGGCGACATCTCGTTTGAAGATGTAGTGGGACATCCGGAGCTTGACGCGATCACGCAAGAATCTGCCGCAGCGCTGTTTGCGCAAACCAAAACTGCGGACGGCGTGACATTATATTTTGTGCGATCGATAGCGCCGGCTGGTTTAGCAGCGATTGGCGCTGGACCTGGGCCGGTCGGGCTGCCGGGTACTTCGCGCTCAGGCATCGCGCTCACCATGGAAGCGATGTGTTATCGGTCGTGGTCGCAAGTGGCCCGCACCGCAGCACATGAAATTGCCGGCTATTTGGGATTGTTTCCAAACCGCGATATCGACGACGGCCTTGATCCGATCAGTGACACCGACGATGGCAGCGAAAACCTGATGTTTTATTCTGAGCTGGGTGGCACATCATTGTCGCCGGGCCAAGGGCAAATCATGCAGCGGAGTCCAGCATTACGATGACCGGCACTCGCATCTTCATGGCATTGGGTTGTATCGCTGGGCTTAGCGGTGCAGTGGCTGCCGTTATTGCTGCGCCACGAGCGTCGCAAATCAGTATTCCCGAGCCAGCCTTTGACGTGCTTGGCGCCATTGATTCGGTACCGCAACGCGATCAAGTCCAACGCGTGTTCGGCGACAATGCGTTGGCTGAGTTGCAGCGCATCAGTATGGCGAATTTAGATTCGGTCGATGCTGGTGTGCAGATTCGTGCGGTGCGTGCCCTCACGCATTTTGTCGAAGGTCGTGCAACGGTGTTGTTAGTCCTGGCGAGGCCTGACGTTGCGACTGCACAACGCGGCACCGGTGTAGTGTTGCAACGCACCGCCATTGAAGCGCTCGCGCTCTACAATGACACCAGTGATGTCGCCCTCGTGATCGGTTTTCTCGACGCTGAGTACAGTCGAGATGTTCGTGCCAGCGCAGCGCGTGCATTGGGTCTGATGGGCTCACAAACCGCTGTGGAGCCGCTACGCAGCCGTTTCAGGGTCGAGCAGAGTGCCCAAGTGAAAATTGAAATTTCCAATTCATTACATATACTTGGTCAATAAACAGGATCAAATTATCAATAATCTTGGGGGCCTATTCAGGTAGAGTTGCCGTAGCCCGTGGATCGATCGTACAATAAACCAACCACCGGGCGCATGTCCTCCATTCGAAACCAACCACCGAACGGAAGTTTAGACCGCCCCCGCAGCGAAAGCGGGCGAGAGGTAACGGAGGCTATTGCCGTCGAGCCTGATCGCAAATTCGATCCAGCGTTTGACGGCGAAGGATCGATTGCCGAGTTTGATGGTCAAAAAAGTTCGTTAGCGATGGGCACCCACGATTCCAAACCGCGCGCTGCACCGCCGGCTGGCGATTACGTGGCGGAAGAACACACTAAAGTTTCATCACCATTGGCGCGGGTTCGCACCCCGCAACCGTCGAGCCCGAGCGGTAGTCATGCACCCGCAGGTACCAAACCACCACCGCTCAAAGTTGAAAAAAAGGTCGACGTCGAAGGTGACTCGAACCTCGGGGCCATGTTGGGCAGTTACCGCGTGATTGAGATTCTCGGCAAAGGTGGCATGGGTTACGTGTATCGCGCTGAGCACGTTAAGCTTGGGCGTGAAGTTGCGCTCAAATTATTGCGCTCGGATTACTCGAAGCGACGCGACGCAGTTGCACGGTTTTTCCAAGAGGCCCGCACCGTAAATCGTGTTCGTCACCGCAACATCGTCGACGTTACCGATTTCGTGGAACTGGAAGATGGCACGACGTTCATCATTATGGAGCTACTGCGTGGCACCAGTTTGGGCCGTTGGTCGCGCAGCAAGATCGATTTGCCTCGGGCGCTGACCGTGTTGGTGCAGATCTGCGACGGCCTGGCAGCGGCGCACGCGGTAGGGGTCATTCATCGCGATCTCAAACCCGATAATATTTTTGTTGAACCAGCTCCCGACGGAACTGAGATCGCCAAGGTGCTCGATTTTGGTGTGGCCAAGTTGCTCAACCGCGACGACGAAGATGTTGGATTTCAGACCGCTGCGGGGTCGGTGATTGGCACACCAGCGTATATGTCGCCGGAACAAGCCGGTGGCATGGCGATAGACGGTCGCTCGGATATTTATTCGCTTGGCGCGATCATGTACGAGTTGTTCACCGGCCAAACTATGTTTCGTGGGCGGTCGTTTGGTGAGTATGTGCGCAAGCACTTGGCTGAACTGCCAATCGTGCCGCACAAGACACCGGGCGGCGCGACGATCGACCTACGTATCGAAACCATTATTTTGCGTTGTGTTGAAAAAGAACCCGCACGCCGCTTCAGTGATGCCATTGAACTACGCGATGCGTTGCTCAACGTGTTAGCGGGATTTGAAACCCAACCACCCGTCGCAATCGCGACCTTGATGCGCCCGGGCACCGCCGGAGTTGCAACCTTTGGCGCTGCACCCGGCTCGCCGGCGTCGCTCGGATCCCTTGGCTTTGCTGGCTTGCCAACGTTTGGCGCAGCGCCCGGGATGGCGCTGCCATCGGTACCTCCGGCAGGGCCGACGTATCCCAGTGAAAACGGCACTATGCAGTTGTCACAGTCGGCGCTGCAGAGTGTGTCGTTGCACTACTCCCAGCTTACGCCGTCGCAAGTGAATCATGCGTCGCAGCTTTCGCATGTGTCGCTGTATCGTCCGCGACCGTCGCCATGGCCGTGGATTATCGCGTTTGGATTGGTCGCTGGTGCCGCCATTGGGGTCGGCGTTTATGCCATGTCCAACGGTTCAAACCCAAATGCCCCAGGGCTAACGGTCACGGGTGCAAGTGCTGGTTCGGCGGCATTTTCGACGACGACGATCCCGACCAAAGCAAGTCAGCTGATCGAAGTTCGGTTCGAAGCCACGCCGCCAGGTGGCGTTTATGCTGAGGGTAGCTCGGTCGAGAGTTGTGCTACGCCTTGTTCGCTTAAGATCGACGTGGCCGATGGCGGCTCGATGGCAACGCGGACGTTTATGATTCGGGCGCAAGGCCGGGTTGATCAACCTGTGCTGGTAGATGTGTCGCCGACCGGCCGGCGCGAGTACGCGGTCCAGCTTGTTGTCAAACCAAGCCATGCGAGCCCCGTCAATGGCGACAACAGCCACGGCGGGCCCTCTGATGCGGTCGGCAGTGCCGGTAGCGGCAGTGAACTAGCGCCGGTTCCTACTGGTAGTGGTGGCAAACGACCACGACCCAAGCCGGAGATCAAGCCCGAGATTAAGCCCGAGATTAAGCCCGACCCGCCCAAAGTGATACCTGACACGTTGCCGCCGAAGGTTGATCCGAAGACGCCGCAAAATCCGACAAAGATCTCGCCATCGGATACAATCGATCCGTTCAAGCCTCGGTGACTATGCGCGCAGTTTTCAACATGTTGACGGTTTCGGCCCTAAGTTTTGGCATGGTCATGCCAGTTGTGGTGGGCGTGCGACCGGCCTACGCTGAAGATGCCATCACGCGTACTGCCAAACGGTATTTCGCCAACGGTGAAAAGTTGTTTGCGCTCGGCAAGTTCGATGAAGCGCTCGAACAATATCAGCAGGCGTTCGAAGCCAAACCTCTGCCAGGTTTTTTGTACAACATCGGCCAATGTCATCGCAACCTGGGCAATTTTGATCAGGCAATATTTTCGTTTCGAAAATATCTAACTCTTGAGCCCGAAGCGCCTAACAAAGAAGCGGTACAGCGGCTCATTGATGATCTCGAAGAACGCAAAGCCCGCGAAGAAGGGCAGAAGCGAATCGGTACGCCAGCCCCCGTGGTAGTGAGCAGCAAACCTGTGTACAAAAAATGGTGGTTTTGGACAGGGCTCGGTGCAGTTGCAGCCGCTGGCGGTACCACGGCGTATATTTTAACCCGCGATAAAGGCGCGCCGTCGACCACGTTGGGCGACATTACGATCAACCGATGAAGGCTTTGCGAAACGTTGGCTCGGTGGGCTCGCTCTTGGCGGGGGCCTTGATTGCCGCGCAAGCCACGGGCTGCGCTGACGACCCATCCTCGGTGGTGTTAACGATTAACGCGCGACCAGCCGTGATCTACGTTGATCAACTCAAAATTCGCATCGCGATCGACGGTGTGGGCCAAGACAAGATTTTTGATATCAGCAACAAAACGTTTCCTCAGACGTTGAGCATTTCGACCACGTCATTGGCGAGTGGCACGCTGAGCATTACCGCCGAAGCGACCGGTCAAGGTACATTGATCGGTTTCGGCAAAGTTGATACCTCGTTTACCAACCTCGATGCCCAGCTGATGCTCGAAGCCGCAGATTTCGTAGTGAACGATACCGTGTTGGATGATCAAGAACTGGTGCAGGATTTCGAAGCCGCTGGGTATCAGATCGCGAGCTTTCCGAATGGCGATTTTGATATTGGCTTTCGTTCGCCGAGCAATAGAGATTTTGTCCAGCAAGGTCGTCGGTTCACGATTACCAGTGATACGGTGGTAACTACTGCCACTACAGATGACACACCTTGGAATTTCTCAACCGATCCAACGTTGTCGTTGTCGGCGATCGCTATTGCAAATAATACGCGGCGCACTTTGGCGGCATGGGATCTAACAACCGGCGTGTTATCTACCAGTGGCATCATGTGTCGGTCGATTTCGGCGAATGGTGCGCTTAGCGCAGCGCCTGTCTTAGTCGCGGTTGATGGCCAGCCAGATGTCGTAACGGTGGCAGCGCTACCTAACGGTAATTTTGTGTTGGCGTGGCGTGGCTCAGGGCCGGTGGTCGGCGGCACGATTGCAATTCGTGCAAAAATCGTCGATGAGAATTGCGCGGACTTGGCAGTACCACCACCACCACCAACACCACCGTCCCCATCATTTCAGGTGTCAACTATTTCTGTACCTGGCATGTCCCGTCCTTCGGTGGCTGCGCGATCCGGAGGAATCATGTTTGGTTGGATCGCCGGCGATGATGTTCGTGTTCGACGTTTTTCGATCACTGGCGCGTCGGCAAGTTTAGATGAAATGTTGGTCGCCAAAACCTCCGACATCGTGAGCAACAACTTCGTACGTTTGGCTCCCTACGGCGCTGGCTTTGCAGCGGTTTATCACCAAACGCTTTTAGGGTCGCCGAAGAGCACTCGAATCATGCTGCAACGGTTGTCGATCGGCGGCATGAAAGATCCTGCTACGGTAGTCATCACGCCTGACACGCGCGCCCTCGATCTAGAATCATTTGGCGTGTACAGCTCGGGCGATATGGATCCGCTTATGGTGACATGGCGCGGTTGTCCTGATCAAACCGATTTTGATTGTGGCGAAATATTTGGTCGCTTGATACGACCTAACGGTCAGCCGATGGGTGAGGCGTTTACCGTTAATACGACGACAACTGGCCAACAAGATACGCCTTCGGTCACCCGGCTCGGACCTAGTGGTGATGCACCCATTTATGCGTTTGCGTGGAATGACAATAGTCATGTCGAGCCTGATACGTCGGGTTCGGCGGTGCGATCCCGCGTGATGTATCCAACCTACAATTTGGCAGCGAGTACGTTGGGCGCTGATTGTCGCACCGGCAAACCAGCCTGCGCTGATGGGTTAGTGTGCATCGGCGACACTGAAAATGTGCCGCGCTGTGTGCTCATGTGTAATCCAACCGGCCCCGCGCCGTTGTGTCCGCTTGGTGGGGCATGCACCAAGCAGGGCGATGTTTCCGGCTGCCGCTTTTAGCCCGCGATGGCCCGGCGCCGATCCTCGCGTCGGGCTGCGTTGGCGTTGCGCTTCCGGTCCTCACGCACAGGCAGTGCGCTGCGGTCCGGTTCTCACGCCGCCTTGCCAGCCGCGAGGCTTGGCGTCGGGCGACACGATCGAACATTAGGCCTACGAAGAATTGTAGGAAAAATTGGAGCAAGCTTCTTACTCGGGACTCGGACGACGGACGACGGCGACGGAGCCTTACCGACGACGCTTACCGCGCTCGCACTGCCTCTAGGAATCTGTGTTAAACGAGTGAGGAAGTCCAGCTGCAAGGCGGAGTGCGAACCGGACCGGAGCATACTCTTGTATGTGAGGACCGGAAGCGCAAACGACAACGCCGCAGATGGGCTCCGCAACCGTTTAACACCAGGCTCCTAGCGGTTATTCTTCGTCGCTGCGGTGATCGATGCCGAGGGCTCGCATCTTTTTGTAGAGGTGGCTACGTTCGAGTTGTAGTTCTTTGGCGGTGTTGGAAACGTGATGTTCGTTGACGTCGAGTGCGGCGATAATGATGTCGCGCTCGGCGGCAGCGACGAGATCTTTGAAGGGTACACCGCGCAGGTGGTTGGTTTTAACCAGCTTCACCGACGGCAGGGCTTCGGCGACATCGGCTTCGGTGATGGTTTCTCCTTCGCCGGTCAAGATTACTAAACGTTCCATGACGTTTTTGAGCTCACGCACATTACCGGGCCAGTCGTGTTGCATCAACAGCGTCATAGCGCTTGGTGCGAGTTTTTTGCTGCGACGATCGTTGCTTGCACACAGTTGCTCGACAAAATGGATGCAGAGTTGTGGCACATCTTCGCGTCGCGCGCGCAATGGCGGTAGTTCGATGGGCACTACGTTGAGTCGGTAGAATAAGTCTTCGCGGAATCGACCGGCGGCGATTTCGGCAGGTAAATCTTTGTTGGTTGCAGCGATGACGCGGACGTTGACCTTGATGGTTTCAGCGCCACCGACGCGTTCCAGTTCGTTCTCTTGGAGTACGCGCAACACCTTGGCTTGCGCACTTGGGTTCATATCGCCAACTTCATCGAGGAATAGCGTGCCGCCATCGGCTAATTCGAATTTGCCGCGGCGTTGGCTCATGGCACCGGTGAAGGCGCCTTTTTCGTGGCCAAACAGTTCACTTTCGATCAATTCAGAGGGAATCGCTGCGCAGTTGAGTTTGATGAACGGGCCATCAACGCGTTTGGAATGGTCATGAATGGCCCGGGCCACCAACTCTTTGCCGGTGCCGTTTTCGCCCGTAATGAGCACGCGGCCCTGGCTGGGTGCGGTCTTGGCCAGCTTGTCAAAGATGTTTTTCATCGAGGCCGCGCTGCCGATCATGGCAAATTCAGCTTTTGATCTTGCGCGTAACCTATCGTTTTCATAGGACAAACGAGAAAAATGCAAAGCGTTTTGCACGGTTAACAGCAGCTTGTCCGACGACAACGGCTTTTCGATGAAGTCGTGGGCTCCTAATTTGGTGGCTTGCACCGCAGTGTCGATGTTGGCATTGCCGGACATCATCACCACGGTAACGCCCGGCTTCGCCGCCCGGATTTTGGGCAGTACTTGCAGGCCGTTTTCGCCTGGCATCATCACGTCGAGTAGCACCAGATCAATTTCGTGCTCGATTAGCTTTGCCAGGCCAACCGCCGCGGAATTGGCGACCTCGACCCGGTAACCTTCGATTTCGAGCGCCCGTTTGACGGTTGTCAAAATATTCGGCTCGTCGTCGATCACCAAAAGGCTGTTGCGTGCCATGCCGACAAACTACCATCAAATCGCGCAAAAATAGTGCGATGTCAATGATTTGACTCCGAGGCCATTGGCCATTAGGTTCCTGCTATGCAGAACACAGCACGTCTACTAGGTGGACCAATGATCATGAGGGTTTGTGCGGTACTGGGCGCTGTGATGCTCGCGTTGACGTTGACTGCTTGCCCGAGCAAAAAGCCAAAAACCGCAGCATGCAAAACTGATAAAGAGTGCAAAGACGGTAACGTTTGTGTTGCCAACAAGTGTGTGGAATGTGGTTCTGACGGGGACTGTGACAAAGGTCAGACGTGCAAAGCAAACGCATGCGTCGCCGCGCCGGAGTGCACCAAAGATAGCGAATGCACTGGGGGCAAAGTTTGCCAAGCCGGAGCATGCAAACCTTGTTCGAACGACGGCGAGTGTGGTGCTGGTGGCACGTGTGATGCGGGCGCTTGTAAGCGTGCAACCGCGTGTAAAACCGATGAGCAATGCGCTGACGACGAGGATTGCGTAGACGGCTTTTGTCGTCGCCCATGGAAAGACCCAAACGCCAGCGTTACCGGCTGCGTGTTCACCAACATCTACTTTGGCTTTGATGACTCATCGGTCATGACCAGCGAGCGCGACCGTCTCGACGCCAACGCCAGCTGCATTGAAAAGACCAAAGATAAAACTGTGGGCTTGGCTGGTCACACCGATTCATCGGGCACCGAGGAGTACAACATCGCGCTGTCGGAACGTCGGGCTCAAGGTGTCGCCGATTACTTGGCGCGGCTTGGCGTTGATCCAGCGCGTTTGCAGGTGGTGCCAAAAGGCGAAACTGAATCATCAGGCCTTGGCGATGACAAAGATCGTCGCGTTGAGTTCCTTTGGCGGTGAGTCGTCCAAAGGGGACTTTCCCGTCCCCTCTGGCGGGGCGCTGCCCCACCATTCACCCCACCGCGCGTCGGGTCGCGCGCTTTGCTAAGCGACACCACGAAACCAGGTGACATCAGGTGATGCGACTCGGATGAAGGTAAGCGTTAGGTAGTAGTTTTTTAAAAAGACCTCGTTAGGTTTTTGCCCAAAGGTAGTTTATGCGTAGATCAATCGCTGCAGTCG
>JAYWHS010000352.1:0-16397 GCA_043777635.1 Kofleriaceae bacterium
GGCGAAACCAATATTTCCAGCGGATATCACGCAATTGAATTTCTGTTGTGGGGCCAAGACAGTAACCCGGCAGGCCCAGGCAATCGTCCACATACAGACTATGTGGTCGGCGCTGGCGGCACCGCTGCCAACCAGGCTCGGCGCGGGCAATATCTTGTGCTAACCGCTGAAATCCTCGTCGAAGATCTGACCCTCGTACGCGACGCTTGGGCTCCCAATGCAACCAACTATCGCAAGTCGTTTGTGGAAGGCGACGTAAAAGTCAGCTTGCAAAAAATCTTGCAAGGGCTTGGCAGCATCGCTGGTTCGGAACTTTCCGGCGAGCGGATGCAAGTGGCGATCGACAACCGCGACCAAGAAGATGAACATTCGTGTTTCTCCGACAACACGCATCGCGACATCATCAACAACGGGCTGGGCGTACAAAACATCTACCTTGGTCGGTATGGTGCGGCCGATGGCGCGGGCCTTGATGATCTAATCGCTGCGATCAATCCGGCGTTGAATCTCAAGATGAAAGCAGAACTCGACGCCACCAACACGGCGCTCAGTGCGATTCCGGCACCTTTTGATCAAGCAATTATCGATAACGCTAAACGTCCAAGCGTGGTCGCTGGAATCAAAGCGTTACAAGCAGAAGCGGTCACCTTGGTCGAAGTGGCAACAGCGTTGGGCATCGCCATTAATATGGAGTAGCTTCGAGGTTCCTCACCATGACTGCAATGAACGCTATCTCTCGTCGGCATTTTTGCTTCGCGCTGCTTTTAATCGGTAGTTGCGGCGATAATTTTGCAGCACCACCCGTCGAACCGACATACGAGCTCGGCGAAGAATTTGGGGGCGGAGAAACGACGGTCTTTTCTGACAGCAAAGATGCGTTTTCGTTAGCGGCTAGAAATCTGATCGGTGCGCGTCGAGATCCGTTCTTTACGGGTAATTCGCTGTTCAACCGAAACTGGGTCACCGCACCGGCGTCGACGGTGGGGATTGACGGCTTGGGCCCAACGTTCAATGCGACGGCTTGTTCGTCGTGCCACTTTCGTGATGGCCGTGGCAGCCCGCCCAAGGCGGGTGAAACGTTCACTGGTTTGTTATTGCGTTTGTCGGTGCCCGGGACGGACGTTCATGGTGGTCCGGTCGACGAGCCAACCTATGGCGGCCAATTCAATCATCGCTCGGTGGTTGGCGTAGCAGCCGAAGGCCAACAAACCGTTGCCTATCGCGAAGTGATGGGACAATTCGACGATGGCACCAGCTATTCGCTGCGTGTACCGACCTATGAATTTTCGCAACTTAGTTTTGGCGCAATGGCGACCAACACCATGGTTTCGCCTCGGGTTGCGCCCAGCATGATTGGGCTAGGGTTGCTGCAAAACATTTCGGTCGCAACAATTTTGAGCCAGGCCGACGAAACCGACGCCAATGGCGATGGCATTTCCGGCCGTGCCAACTACGTGTGGGATCCGAAATCGCAGGCCGTGCAGATCGGCCGATTTGGTTGGAAAGCCAATCAACCGGGCTTGGAACAACAAAATTCGGGTGCATTTGTCGGCGACATGGGCATCACGTCGCCGCTGTTTCCTGCCAACAATTGCCCATCCGCTCAAGTTGGTTGTGCTACCGCCCCCAACGGCGGTGACCCGGAGATCACCGCAGAACGCATTGATCAAGTTACCTATTATTCGCGTTTTTTGGCGGTACCGGTGCGACGCGGCTATGACTCCGTTGAAGTACTGCGTGGCAAAGCACTTTTTGCGAAGGCTAGCTGCACCGCGTGCCACACGCCCACGTTGGTTACTGCGGTCGATGTTGAGTTCCCTGAACTTTCGAACCAAACTGTACGGCCGTTCACCGATATGCTGTTGCATGACATGGGGCCGGATCTCGCTGACAATCGGCCGGATTTTCTGGCCACTGGTAACGAATGGCGCACCCCAGCGTTGTGGGGCATGGGCCTAGTTAAGGTGATCAACGGCCATACCAATTTTCTTCATGATGGGCGAGCGCGCGACGCCAATGAAGCTATTTTGTGGCATGGCGGCGAAGCCCTCGCAGCGCGCGACGCTTATCTCGCAATGAATGCTACCGAGCGCACACGGTTGTTGCTATTTTTGGAGTCACTATGATGCTGTCATTCTCTGGGTGCCGAGTTGCTGCGACGCTACTTTTGATTGCTGTGGCGAGTTGTGGCCAAGCTCCAAGTGGCGATGGCGAAAAGATTCGCACCATCGAAAGCACACTCACTCAAGTGATCGAGCCAACCTTCGCTGATATGGAAAGCACGGCGAAGGCACTGCAAACGGCGGTTGCCGCAGTCGTAGTTGATCCAACCGCGGTCACCCTTGATGCGGCGCGCGTGGCCTGGCGTGCAGCGCGCGTGCCTTGGAAAAATTCAGAAACATTTGGGTTCGGGCCAGCGATGGATCTACGCTTGGTGGTTGCAATCGATCAATCGCCCATTGACCCGCTCAAAGTCGATGAAGAGATCAATGGCGTCGCTCAGCTATCGAGCGACTATGTCGAACAATTAGGCGCTAACCGCAAGGGTTTTCACGCCATGGAATACCTGTTGTTCCGTGCGCAAGATGAAGCGGCCGTGCTGCCGTCGCTGACGTCTGATAGTGCGGCCGTGCGTCGTCGCGAATTGCTAAAAGCTTACAGCGAAAATTTTGTAGTTCAGGTCGCTACATTACGTACTGCGTGGTTGGTCGCAGGTGGTCACCGCGACTTGATGCTGACTGCTGGTGCCAGCAATCCAGTGTATGGCACGGTGAAAAGCGTGATCGATACGCTCGTCAACGAAAGCGTGTTTGTTAGTGAGTTTTTGATTAAGACGCGCTTAGGTAAACCGATGGGCACTGCCACCGGCGGCGTGCCACAGCCGGCGCTTGAAGAGTCAGGCCCTAGTGATAATTCCATTGCCGATCTTCGCGGTAGTGTTGAGAGCGTCCGGAATATGTATCTGGGTTCCCGCGACGGTACGGTGGGCGTGGGGCTCACGGTGTTGGTCGCTGAGCAGAACCCAGCCACCGATCTCGCGATGCAAGATGCCTTGCGCGCTGCGCTTGCCGCGATCAATGCCGTACCCCAACCGTTTGCGACGTCGGTGGTACAAATGAATCCAGCGCTCGATCAGGCGTTGCTTGCTGTGCGTGAACTCAAGCGCCTCTATGCCACGGAAGTTGTCGCCGCGTTAGGTGTGACGCTGCGGTTTAACGACAATGACGGCGACTGATGCTCGGACGAGTCGGCTGGCTCGTCTCGGCAATCATTTGTTCGCACCAGTCGACGCTGCATCGTTAGCAGCCTTTCGTGTCTTGTTTGGCGCACTGATGTTCATCGCCGTGATGCGCTTTTTTGTACACGGTTGGATCGCAACCTACTTTCTTGAACCACGAAATTTTTTTTCCTACTACGGTTTTGACTGGGTCAAACCATGGCCTGGCGTCGGTATGTATTTGCACTTTGCGTTGATGGCGCTGTGTGCGTTTGGCGTGATGGTGGGGTTTCATTATCGTGCCTGTGTCGCGGGTTTTGGTTTGTTATTTGCCTATGCCCACCTCATCGATAAGACCAACTATCTCAATCACTATTATCTAGTGGTCTGTCTATGCGGACTGATGATTTGGTTGCCACTGAACAAAACGTTCTCGCTTGATGCCAGGCAGCACAATGGTAACGGACCCGCTACGGTGCCGGCCTGGATGTTGTGGTTGCTTCGAGGGCAAGTAGCGTGTGTGTATATCTTTGGTGGTATTGCAAAACTTAAATACGACTGGCTGGTTGACGCCCAGCCTTTACGTATGTGGTTGGCTGCAAATTCCGAGGTGCCGTGGCTCGGTGCGTTGTTTACCAAAGCGTGGTTTGCACATCTGTTTAGTTTCGCCGGTGCCGGTTTCGATCTGCTGATCGTGCCTGCGTTGTTGTGGTTGCGGACTCGATGGCTCGCATACATTGCGCTGGTATTTTTTCATCTGATGACGGCACGTTTGTTTCAGTTAGGCATGTTTCCGTGGATCATGATGACAAGTTCGTTGTTGTTTCTAGCCCCGGACTGGCCGCGGCGAGTCGGCGCCAAGTTACCCGCAGGATGGGTCGCGGCTTGGCGTCGGGAAGGGCCGACGCGAGACCAGACGCTGGCCGTGCAACGCGTCGATGCGAATACCCAAAAAAGGCGACGTTTTGCGCTGCCGCTCATCGGGTTGTATTTTGGCGTGCAAATTTTGATGCCGCTGCGCCACTGGTTGTATCCTGGCAACGTGTGTTGGACGGAGCAAGGGTTTCGTTTTTCCTGGAACGTTATGTTGATGGAAAAAAATGGTTCGGTTGATTTTTTTGTGACCGAACCAGCCACGGGCCGAAAGTGGGAAATCAATAATCGCGACTATCTGACCCCGTATCAAATCAAAATGATGGCCTCGCAACCCGATATGATTTTGCAATTCGCGCACATTATTGCGGCTGACTTTCGCCATCGCGGAATTTCTAATCCTGAGGTCCGAGTTGAAGCATTTGCCGCGCTCAATGGTCGTCGCAATGCTCGGCTGATTAACCGAGATGTAGACCTTGCTGCGCAAGCCGACTCGCTTGGCCCGAAATGGTGGATTGAACCGCTGCCGTAGCGAACCTCGGGCGCGACTGCTTGTCGCGTATTATGGAACTTGAAAATCGTTTTCAAATCGCGTACATCGCCATCAAGAATATGTCCGATTTGGCAGTGATCGCAGAGCGACCAAGGCGAGTGCGAGCGGCGCTTATTGTCATCACACTCACGGCTGGTAGCGGTATGGCGTTTGCTGCGCCCAACAGCAGCAACGCACCTGCACCTGCCGCCGTGACGCCGGCCGGAGCGGCACCAGCAAACGCTGTCGCGGGGCCATCCGCCTCGAACCCCGCGCCCGTCGGCCCACCGAGTGGCCTAGCCAAAGACGTTGTTGAACCAGATCTGGATGTTGCCGGCAACGAAGAAATTGAAGTACACGGTGCAGCGCCCGCCGGCGCATACTTCGCAATTGATCAAGCCCAACTTGAAAGGGCGGAGTCAAACGATTTACATAAAGTGCTGTCAGGTACGCCCGGCGTGTACGTGCGTGACGAAGATGGCTTTGGTTTACGACCCAATATTGGGATGCGCGGTGCGGCTGCTGATCGCAGTGCAAAAATCGCATTTATGGAAGACGGCTTGTTGATCGCGCCCGCGCCATATTCGGCGCCTGCTGCCTACTACACGCCCATTATCACGCGGATGTCGCGGATTGAAGTCACCAAAGGTCCGTCGGCAATTCGATTTGGGCCAAATACCGTCGGCGGTGCACTTAATCTTATTTCCGAACCGATGCCGGGCGCGCGCATGGCGTACCTAGACCTCGCTGGTGGCACAACCGCATTTGGAAAATTGCACGCACGCGCCGCCGAGCGTGGTGAGCGCTGGGGCGTGATGGCGGAATTCGTGAAGTTGCGCTCAAGCGGCTTTAAGCAGCTCGACGGCGGCGGCAATACCGGCTTTGATAAAAACGATGCCAGTATTCTTGCGATGTATCAATCGAAGAGTACAGCTGAGGTTTTTCAACGCTGGGAGTTGCGTGCAGGTTATTCCGACGAAGTTTCCAATGAAACCTATGTGGGGCTTACCAACGTAGATTTCGCCAAGACACCGCAACGACGCTATCGTGCAACCGCCAGTGATCGCATGGACTGGCATCACGTACGTCTACGTGCAACCCACCGTGTCGAGTTTGGCACCCGTACCCGCCTTGAAACCGCAGCGTATCGCAATCAGTTTCAACGGGCGTGGGCAAAGTTTGATGGCTTTGTTGGTCAACGCGATTTAGTGAATTTGTTGGCGCGACCTGGTGCGTTGGAAAACGCCAACTACTATGCAGTGATGACCGGCGAACAAAGCACGGCGTCAGCCGACGAAGCCCTGATCGTCGGTACCAATGATCGATATTTTGCGTCGCAGGGAATTCAAAGCACGCTGACGATGGAGCGCCAAACCGGCAGCGTGGCCCATCAAGTCGACGCTGGCATCCGCATTCACTATGACAGTGCCAATCGTCGACGTTGGGAAGATGCTTTCGATTTGGTTGCTGGGCAAATCGTTCGCAATCAACTCGCCCGCGACCAAGTTAGCAATTCACGAGCGGTTACCTGGGCTGCGGCTCTGCATGTGCAAGACAAAGCGCGTTGGCGCAAGCTGGAAGTTACCGGCGGTGTGCGGGTCGAGCTGATCGCATATCACTTCTATGACTACCTTGCCGCAGCCCTACGCGAAGGTCAGTACGGCGTGGTGATTCCTGGTGTTGGGCTCGAATATCATGTGACTGACAAGCTCAGCGCAATCGCTGGCGTGCATCGTGGGTTCGTCCCGGTCGCAGCGTCGGCAGGTTCAGGTGTGAAGCCGGAGTTGAGTGTAAATTATGAAGCTGGTGCCCGTTTGCGTACTGCTTGGCTCACCGGCGATGTCATTGGATTTTTTTCGAACTACAGCAATCTCAAAGCGAGCTGTACCCAGTCGTCAGGCTGCGATGAGGTCCGCGAAGGTGATGAATTCAACGGCGGTCGGGTACGGATTTGGGGGCTCGAAGCGCATGTAGAAGGCGATGTGCCAGTGTCGAGGCGGCTTCACATTAGCGCACCGGTGGCTGCGGCCTATACGCTGACTCAATCCAGTTTTCAAACCGCATTCACCTCCGGTTTTGAAGGCTGGGGCCGGGTGCAAGTTGGCGATGAGTTGCCTTATTTGCCCGCTCATCAAGTATCGCTGTCGGCTGCGCTCAAGCATCGGCGTGTCGAGCTTGGGGCATCGGCGCGTTACGTTTCCGCCATGCGCGATTTGCCGGGCCAAGGCCAGCTCGATCCGACCCAAGGCGCGCAAGCACTGCTCACCGTCGATGCTACCGCGCATGTTACGTTGAGCCGGCTCGCCGAGATCTACGGCACCGTGAGTAATGCGTTGGACGAGCAAGCTATTATTTCGCGCCGGCCGTATGGCGCGCGGCCCAATGCACCGCGGTTGGTCACGGTTGGCTACAAAGCCCGCTTCTGATCGCAGGTCCATGATCGCTACGCTGCGACGCGCTCAAAAAGCCCTTGCATTATAATTGAAAATGGTTTTCAATATCATTTATGAAACAGCACCAGTGCAAGCGCATCACGTTGGCGCAGAATCCAATTTCGCTGATTGAACAATGCAGTTGTGGGTCGATTCATCTGACCATCGGTGCCATCACGTTGCGGGTTCAACCGTCGGCATTTCGAACGTTGGCAACTTCGGTTGCTGAAGCGCTCAGCGAACTTGAGGTTGCACCGGTGACATATCGGCCAATCAATATCGAGCTGCTGTCATGAGGGCGCCGACGCTGCCGGGCTTGGCTGATGAGCATTGCAACTCGTTGCTGCCACAACACGACCCAGCTACGCGCGAGCTAGTTGCGATCGTCGGGCAATGGCAGGTCCGACAATTTGCGGCGACCGACCCACGCATGTTGTATGGCAAAACCCATGGGCTGTTGCACATACAGCTGTGCCATCCGCATTTGCAAGTTTCGATTTTAACGCCGTCGCGGCTCACCGGTGGCAAGTTTGAATTTTGTAGCGATGAACAGCGGTTTGCGGTGGCGACATGGATGCAACTGCGCGCTCGTTGCGAGCGGGACCTCGCCCTGATTGAACTGCCCTCGGTGATTGAGATTGCATCGCTACAACATTGGTTGGTGTCGCCACACGAAGATGGTGCGATGACGCTGCTGCGCGCATGGTGGCAAGGTTCACCACTCAAGAGTTGGCTGCGTGATAAGCCAGCGAAAACTAGTCCGACCGAGACAATCTGTGGCGCTGTCGTCCGGCAATTGCCGACGTCGGCAGGGGTAGTTCATGACGTTTCATAGTCGACTTCAGGCGGTGTTTTTTTGTTTGACGACGACTGCGGTCGGTTGCGCCGATTCAAATTCGCCAACCGATCCAAGCGAAGTATTTGCTCGACGTTGTGGCGGCTGCCATGGCGATGATGGCGAAGGTAGTCCGGCCGGTCCGCAGATCCGTTCGCTTAATCATGGCTACGCTGAATTTGTGGTGCGTAACGGACGGGGCCGCGAGATGGGTTTTGCCGACGTTATGCCGGCATTTTCGAGGGATGAAATTGAAGATCTCGAACCGATCCTTGCGTGGCTGGATCGTCCGCCGACGCCGCAAACCGGGCTGGCTTTATATGCGCGCTACTGCGGCAATTGCCACGGTCCCGACGGTATCAGCGGACGCGTCGGTGAAGACTCGGTGAAAGAGGCACAGGAAGGACTCGACGAAGTAATGGAGGTGGTGCGCGAAGGCGAGGGTGGTTTTGACTACGCGGCGCGCACCGAATACATGCCTGCTTGGACCTCGGCGCAGTTGAGCGACGCCAACGTCGCCCTCATCGTGGCCTTCTTGGCAACGCTTGAACCTCAACCAGATGATGACGACGATGACGATTGAAGTACGTGCCAACTCCTAACCACGTTGCGAATAGTATTCAACGATGAGGCGAAGATCGACATTGAACAACAGCGAGGAGCTATCTGGAGCTGTGGTCACCGTGACGATCAGATGTTCCTTGTCAACGTTGAGCCATGGTGGTAGCGGTGCGACTGGTTCAAGTAGCGACATTGCAATAATGTCCAAATTTCGGCTGCGCTCGAGCAAGCTAACGGACAAACCATTTTTGACTTGAAACGAAGCGATGTCGACGCGTTTGCCGTTCACGGTGATGTGACCATGGTTGATTAACTGTCGGGCTGCTGAAATGGTGCGCGCAAAACCGGCCCGAAAAAGTACGTTGTCGAGGCGTCGTTCGAGTAGTTCAATCAGCATCTCGGTTGGATCGGCGGCTTTGCGCCCGGCGAGGTCAATGAGATTGCGCAGCTGCCGCTCGGTCAGCCCATAGTTGAATCGAAGTTTTTGTTTTTCAACTAAGCGTAGCTTGTAAGGCGAAGATTTTTTACGGCGATTAAGGCCATGTTGACCAGGCGGGTACGGTCGACGTTCAATTGTTTTCCGTGTCAGGCCTGGCAGGTTGGTACCGAGGGCGCGCGCGATGCGAAGGCGAGGGCCAAGATTTCTACTCATGAATTGTTTGATAGCATTTAATGAAATCGATTTTCAATATCAAATAAAGAATAGATCAATGTATCGCTTATCTAATTGTTATTACTTTGATATAAAATGATTATGAATGTCATATCCATTAAGTGTTTTTACTCTATCTGTGGAGCATGGACTGCGATGCAAGTGATCAGTTGCAGTGAATCAGCGCCGACACAGCCGATGGATGCTGCGGTAGTGATGGTTGATGCACCTGAGGTAGTTGTGCCACCGGTGCCGTGTGGAACCTTGCTTTCGGGGACGCCCATGGCGCCTGGGCTGGTCGAATCCGCTCCCGGTTACATTGATGAATTGACGGCGCTTTCGCCGACGCTGCCAACGCCGTATTCATTTGCAGGGATTTCGCAACTGCAACAAAGCGTGGTGAATTACATGCTGGGTCGCAGTGTTGGTACTGACTTAACGACCGACTTGATCGTGGCGGCGGGGCCGCTAGGTCGAGCGATTACCGGCGCTGTGAATCAAAACCCAAGCGCATTAGATTTTCGATTTTTGCGGCGCGGTCTGCACTATTTTTCACCGTGCGCACGGCCGTTTCCCAAAGATTTGTCGACGCTGGTGGCGAGGCACGGCAACTACAAAAACTGGGCGTCGAGAATTATCGCCTGCTCCGCACCGAAGAATGGACCGCGCCGTATTTTTGAAAACCCTGAACAAACGATTGCAGTCGCAGAAACCATGGTTGGTGCAGCGGTTCGCGAAACCGAAGTGATTTTCACGGGGTTGCGCAGTGACACGCAGCTCGACTTCGCGGTGTACACCGAGGCTGGTCTGTTGACCGACCGCAGTACGTTTGCCACAGCGAACAGCAGTATTACACTGGCCGCGCCATACACTTGTCTGACCTGTCATTCAGATTCAACAACGAGACTTTTCACCGATCGCACACCGACGGGAACAGGTGCAGGTTGCCGCACCGTGCAACGCGGTGCACCGATTGAACCAACACGTTTTGATGTGTTCGGAGTGATGCCATCTATCGGGGCACGGCCAGGGTTACCGTTATAGGAATTAGTAGCCGCGACGAGGTTGGGCCACACGCGACTTGCGGCTGCGCCGTTGCAAGAGGCAAATCAGCGCGATGCCGACGCAAAGATTGCCGCTACCGGCGCTCTGACAGCCGCTTGTGTCATGCGAATCTGGCGGTTTTGGTGGGCTTGGTGGCGTCGTAATTTTAATCGCAACGGCGGTGGCGATGGTGTTGCGCGATAGTCCGGTTATCACGAGCAGATAATCACCGGCTGGTACTACATTTGGTTGTGGTGCTGCGGTTGGTTCACCGTCGACAATAGCGCTGATGGTAAGCTCTCGGCCGGCGGTGAGTGGTTGATTAGCCGGCAGCGCAACCGCGACAACGCGCGTGCCCGCGCCAGGTAGAATTTGGATCAGCTGTGGTTGGCTTAGGCGCAGAGGTACATATCGTGCAGACAAGCCCTCGACGAAAATGGTGCTGGTAGTTGGTGCATCGGCAGTTAGGATGATCGGCGTTTCAAGCGGAGCTTCGGGATAACTCGCTGCATGAACGTAGCCATCACCGACGCTGGCTCGGCTGCCAGTGTGCGCGTTCCAACGTGTGAACATGGTCCACGCCTGGTCGATTGTCACGCTGTAGGGCGCGAGCGTAGCTTCGTGGGCTTTGAGAAACGGTTGTGTCGTACAGTTTTGCCATGTGGCGAGCACCACCTCCGGCCCGTATTCCTGCTCAAGAAAATACGGCCACAGCGCTGCGCCGTACGGATACGCATCGCCAAAACCGTTGCTGTCACGTTCAAACGGCCGAAACGTACGGCTCACAAAAGCTGGCAGAAAACGTTCCATGTCGCTGTTGCCGGTGCCGTATAGGTGTTCAACCGCCCACACCGCTGAGCCCTCACTCCATGTTGTTGATTGTTGCGCCGAGTACGTGTACTGAATGAGGTGAAATAATTCGTGCGGCACAACGGACTCGACGGCTTCCGTGATGCTCACATAATTGAAACCAGCAAAATCATTTTCAACGATCGCGAAGCCTACACAACGGTTGTCGAGGCACGAATCGGTGCCAGCATTGCCGTCGGAGTTTTGGACATTGCGTAGATAGATGTCGATGCGGTCGTCGCCACCCAACACGCCATCCTTGAGCGGTCGAGCGAAGCCGAGTTGGATAAACTTTTGCATTGCGAATGATGCAGTTCGTTCGATCTGCTCGACGAAATCAGGCACGCTGTTGCCATTGCTATCAATGGTTGCCGGTGCGTCAATGCCAGTGGTCGCATAGTGCACCAGCACTTCGCCTGTCGGGCTACGGTACGTCGCTTCGTCGGCCAACAACGGTCGTGCCGCCGAGGCTGTTGCCAACTGGGCGACCAACACGCTGAACAAAGCAGCGACCAACATGGCAGTGTTGCAGAAAGGCTTCATGGCCTAACGATTCGGCAACGATTTGAATTCAACACGGTAGAATGCACCCCGCATCGCGCTGGCTGGATCGCCGTAGTACGTCACGATCCGAAACGCCGTGCGTGAACCGTCGCTGCGTTCAACGACGTAGACTTCAGGTTTCGGCGCAAGTTGATTAGTCGCTTGATCATAGTTGTACCACTCGGCAAAAACCGACGAGGGTTCGCCGCCTGGGATGCCTTCGAACATGCAGTCGGCCGACGTGAAATCGTCGGTGGTGTAGCCGCTGGCCGGGCCAGTCGTGACCGTGGTGAGGTCGGTGGCTGCAACAACCGCGACCTTGCGATTGCCAGCGCCTGAATCACCGCTATTCGAGCGTAGACTTGAACGCTTGATCGCAATATCCCATTCCGTTGAACTGCGTGCGGCAAGGTCGGTGATCGCAACTTTAGTGCCGTTGCGTAGATCAATGTAGATGTATGGGCGGTCGGCCGAGTTGGCGATTCCACCTGCGGTTGCATCGATGGAACCAGCGCTGATGTTGTTGTTCACCGTGATCGAGAGCAAGCCTTCTGAGACCAGTGGGATCGGCCGATATTTTGATGGTAAGACGGTTTGCGGATCGCAACCGGGTGGCGCGTCAACGATAGCTGCAGCATCTGGCGTGACAGCTGCGTCTGGTTGCGCTGGTGTGGGGTCGTCGCTGCAAGCGGTGATGAGCAGGCTCACGGTTAGCCCGATCGCCAATGCGAAGGGGCCTAGATATTGCTGATTTGATGTCGTATGCATTTTGATCAATTACAGTAATTGAAAGTCACTTTCAATATATAAAATTGAAGTATGATCATAAGTAATTGTTTTTCTTAAAGTAAAAATGATTCATCTTTGGGAATGCAAAAAATCTAGTTGAAATAGTATTGAAAATGATATCTATTATCAAAAATTGTTAGTAGCAACGTGAATCTCGTGCCGAAAAATACAACCGTCATTGTTTCAGCTTTCGGTGGCCTTGATGCCACTGCGCATCGCTACGTTATCGTGATGTTAGTGTTGGCGTGTGCTGCGGATGGCTTTGCGCAAACCGGCCCCGCTAAGACGCCAACGCCTGTGCCTGCACCGGCAGCCTCCGGTTCCGCTGCACCCGATGCCGTAGTTGGTGAGGAGGTGATCGTTGTCACTGCGACGCGTAAACCAGAGCGTCAAAGCACGGCGGTGGTTGCAACTGATGTGATCGATCGTGGTCGGATGGAATCGCGTGGCGCGCAAACCGCAGCAGATGCGTTAGCGAATAGGCCAGGGCTTTGGATCGAGCGCGGCGTTGCCGGCACCAATGGCATTACCATTCAGGGCCTCGGGCCTAAATACACATTAATTTTGGTCGACGGTGCGCGGCAAGTTGGGCGAACCGATGGCACGCTTGATTTGGATCGTTTTAGCGTCAATGATCTTGAGCAAATTGAAGTGGTCAAAGGACCCAGCGCCGCTATGTACGGTGCAGATGCTTTAGGCGGCGTGGTCAATCTCGTGACGCGCAAACCGCGCGAAGGTTTTGCTGGTGAGATGGTTGCGCGTGTTGACGGCCGACGAGGAATGCAAGGCCGAGCTCGCGTAGCCTTTGGTGGCAAGCTCTTGGGCGGTAGCCTGTCCGGCGCGCACCGTGCGTCACCAGCGCTGCGCCTCGGTAGCGATGGCAATGTTGCTGCCACCACGTTTGATCAGTTTGTAGACACCGAAACGCGCGCGCAAACAGTCTATCAGCCATCGCTGCGTTGGCGCTTGCTCGGCGTGGCTACGTACAATAAACGTGATCTACGCGGGGTTACCAGCAGCCCGACCGGTGCGACGTTCGACCGCCGCAATGTGACTGAAGCAGGCGGCGGTACGGCAAGTGCGCAGCTCACCGGTAGGCGGACGACCCTGTTGGTGTCGTTGGGTGCCAGTCGCTATCGCGATCAGTACCTCAATGATCAAAGGCTATCCGATGCGCTCGATCAGTATCAGCGCACCGACGAGTCACTGGTTGAGGGCCGCACCCAAGTTTCATACCAGCGCGGACGCCACAGCGTGATCGGTGGTGGCGAAGGGTTGGTTGAACGCTTGGCTTCACCACGGTTGCTACGCGCAGGGCAACGGCAACGCGGCGCTGTTTTTCTGCAAGATACCTGGCGTCCGATAACCGGACATGATGTAGCGGTTGTGCCAGCGTTACGGTTCGATGTTGATTCGCAATTCGGTAGCCAGCTCACGCCGCGTTTGGCAACGCTGTGGATGATCACGCCGGCGTTGGTTAGTCGCGCGTCAGTGGGTACCGGATACCGGGCACCAAGCTTTAAGGAATTGTTGTTGCAGTTTGAGAATTCTGGCGCTGGTTATGTCGTTGAGGGCAATCGCGACCTACGGCCCGAATCGTCGGTGAATCTTCAAGGTTCGGTCGGCTATCAGCATCGGGGTATGAGCTTGTCAGCCGAGGCATTTCTTAACCGCTTGCGCGACATGATTTCGTTTACCAGCCAACCCGATGACGGTAGCGGCACGTTGCGATTTTCGTATGGCAATATCGGGCGGGCGCGCACCGGCGGTATGGAGCTGTCCGCACAAGTGAGTCGTGGCCGCGCGATGGCCGAAGTAGGCTATGCGCTAACGTTGACGCGCGATTTTGATGGTGGCAGGGCACTCGAAGGCGTGCCTCGCCACCGTGTTGCAGCGACGCTGCGGTGGCAAGATAAGGTCCAAGGTTTTGAAGGTTTTGCGACAGCGATGCTGACGGGCGCACGACCGTTGTACTTGAGCGCCGACATCATGGCGGCGACCAATACACCGATTCGGGTTGATGTGAGTGGCCGCATAGCAAAGCGGTTCACCGACGGTTATGGCGGATTTATCGGTGTCGACAATTTGCTCAATGCAGGTGATCTGAAATTGGATCGGATCCTGCCTCGCACGCTTTATGCCGGAATGGACGCTCGGTGGTAAATCATGATGAAGCACGAAAAAAAATGCAATGGCGCTCTTGGTACTTGCCTGGCCGTAGCACTTTCAACAAGTTGGTTCAGTCTTGGGTTTGTTGGTTGTGCCGCGAGTATTGAACCGGCGAGTCCCGATGCGGTAGTGGCGGTCGATGCCGATCTCAGTATGGATGCACCAGCCACTGGCGCGTTTCGTACCGGTCGCAACAGTGATGGCACATGGACCACGATTGTCGACGCGACGTCCGCCGACGTTTGGATTCACGGTGATTTCATTACCGGCGTATCGACGGAGTCGACCGCTCGGTGGAGCATTCGCTTTCAACGGTTTCATATGAGCGTAAACGGTGGCGTGACTGGCGACGCTGGGGTTGAAGTTGTACCGCTTGATGGCGTTGCATTCGCTGACGTTCGTGTTGCACCAGCTGCGGGCTGGACCACCGATACTCCCGATGGACCCGATGACAACACTCGTGTTGACTATGGTTTTGAAACCGCCGGGGGTTGGTATGCGTACGATGTCGGGACTCACGTTCTAACCGCGCGCAACCGAGTTTGGCTGGTGCGCGGCCGGGACCTCCCACTCATAAAGCTTGAAGTTCAAAGTTACTACGATGCTGCGGGCACGGGCGGTTTTGTAAAACTGCATTGGGGCGCGCTTTAGACAATTTTCACATCTCACCTTGAGGACAATACCAATGACCAATGTCACCACCATCAAAATTTCCGATCAAGCCATGCCTGTTACAGGTCTGACATCCGCCCGCGCTGCATTAGCGGGCCGTTGGAAGGCGCTGCAAGTTGAACAACCAAAGCTGCGTATTCGGGATGCCGCCGCAGCGTTGCAGGTTAGTGAATGTGAGCTACTGCAAACGAACATCGGCGACACGGTGCACCGTTTACTCGGTGATGTGCCAAGTTTATTGCACGCGTTGGTCGATGTAGGCCGGTGCATGGCGCTCACTCGCAATGCCCATGCCGTAAGTGAAGTGAGAGGACAGTATGGCGGTGTCGAGTTGGGACCCCATGTCGGTCAGGTGGTTGGCGACGGCATTGATCTGCGGGTGTTTCCGATGCAGTGGTGCCATATGTTCGACGTGAACGAACCGGCGCCAACCAACCCCATGAGCCGTCGCCGCAGTATTCATGTTTTTGATGCTAGCGGGGATGCTGTACATAAAATTTATCTTGAGCCAGACGGTGATGCGGCAACCTGGGATGCAATCGTTGGTACCCGTCGCGTGCTCGATGCTGCAAACCAACATGATGATTTGGTTTTTACGCCAGCCAAAGTGCTGCCAGTAGGGAAGCCTGATCAGGATGTTGATTGGGGCCAATTACTTGCTGATTGGGATGCGATGCAAGATACCCATGAGTTTTTCCTGTTGCTGCGCAAGCATCAGCTAACCCGCACCCAGGCGTTGCGGTTGGTTGGCCCAGCGCGGGCATATTTGGTTGGGAATCATGCCTGCCGTGATTTACTCATGGCTGCAGCTGCGGCGGGTTTGCCGATTATGATTTTTGTCGGTAATGGCGGATGCTTGCAGGTGTACTCCGGCGCAGTTGAGAACATTGTGCGCATGGGGCCGTGGCTCAATGTGCTGGACTCAACGTTCAATTTACATCTGCGTGAAGATCAGATTTGCAGTAGTTGGGTAGTGGCTAAGCCGACCAGCAGTGGCACGGTTTCATCGTTGGAGATTTACGATGCCAATGGCCAGACAATCGCCCTATGTTTTGTGAAGCGCGACGACCGCGCGCTAGTTGAAGATGACGGCTGGCGATCGATGCTTGCAGCGCTACCGCCGTTGTCGATCCCGTCGCTGGCGTCCTTGGCGGTGTTATGATCTATCCGCCCACGACGGCTTCGGTCGGCACACTCGGAACGCTTGGTTCGCTGGTCTTTGTACGACG
>JAYWHS010000353.1:0-4492 GCA_043777635.1 Kofleriaceae bacterium
GCTCATCGCCACCTTTGGCGGCTTTGGCGGCGGGGGGCTTGCCGCTATCGGTTTTGTCGCGATGATCTTCGCTTCGATCGTGCTGCATGAGCTTGGTCACGCAGTGGTGGCGCGTCGCCGTGGTGTCGGCATTGCCGGTATTGAGTTGGGGTTTTTCGGTGGCGCTGCCAAAATGACGTCGTTGCCGAACACCGCTAACGATGAAATTGCTATTGCGGCAGCCGGGCCGGCGGTGTCGTTGATGATCAGTGGTGTTGCCCTGTTGGTCGCCGACGGCCTGCATGGTGGCGCATTGGATCGTTTTGCTTTTTCCGTCGGGATGGCGAACGCGGTGATTGCGATTTTTAACCTGTTGCCAGCGTTGCCGATGGATGGCGGTCGGATCTTGCGTGCGGTGTTGTCGCGCTGGTCAAGTTATGTGACCGCAACCGATCGTTCGATATTGGTGGCGCGCGTTGTGGCGGTGGGTTTTGTTGTGTTGGGCGTGATGTATTCGTGGCAATTGATGTTGCTTGCACCGATGTTATGGATGATGGGCAGCCGCGAAAAATTGATGGCGCGCATGATGGCGTCGCAATATACCCGCGACGCAGCCGGTTATCGGGTCCGGCGTTTCGACGAGATTGAAGTGTTGCCACGCGATGCGGGCCCGTATCGTCAGGCCGCAGCGTACAACCCGGGCACCGGTGCGAATCCATTTGACATGTTTGCCACAATGTTTAGCAAAGCTCGGGCCGGCGGCAAGGTCTCGGTATCGCGTCGCAATGGCAAAATCGTTATTGAAATTGATCCGCAGTAAGGCGTGAAAAGTTAGGCCATGGGCTTGGCGTTACTTAAACCTCCCGCTATATGCGGGCGATGCAAACCAAAATAACTGCTGTTTTGTTCCTTGCCGCTGCTGCGTGCGGCGGTTCCAAGCCTGCCCCAACTACGCCAGCTAAGCCCGCCGAACCGGACCAAGCGGTCATCGTAGCCAACGCCGCTGCGGCCAAGACCGAGCTCGAAACCAAAGCCGCTGCCACACCGCCCGGCCCAACGGTGGTGACCACGATTTCAGAAGGGCTCGCGACCCCTGAAAGTGTTTTGTACGATGCTGAGAACGATCGCTATTTGATTTCCAACATCAATGGCACGCCATTGACCGTCGACAACAATGGTTACATCGCAACCCTGGCCGCCGATGGCTCCAAGGTTGAAAAATGGATTGTTGGCGGCGCCAACAAAGTTACGCTGAACGCGCCTAAAGGCATGGCGATCGCTGGCGGCGTTTTGTACGTCACCGACATCACCACCGTGCGCAAGTTTGACCTCAAAACCGGTGCTGCTAAAGGCGAAATCAAGATTGCCGGAACGACGTTTCTAAATGACCTAGCCTTCGGCACCAACGATGTGCTGTACGTCAGCGATTCTGGGCTCAAAGCTGGCAAAGCTGACTTCGAACCAACTGGCACCGACGCTGTGTACAAAATTGATACTAAGGCCAAGGCAGTGACCGCTGTTAAGGTCGCTAAAGACAAGTCGCTCGACAAACCAAACGGCTTGCTGATAAACGCGACCAATCAAGTGTGGGTTGCCCCGTTCGGTTCGAACAGCATCTACATGATCGATGAGGCCGGCAAAAAAGGGACAACAGTGCAACTTCCTGGTGGCGGCCTCGATGGGATTTTGGACACTGGCAAACACATCATCGTTTCGAGCTGGGAAAAGAGCACGGTTTATGCGGCCGCCACCGGTGGCGAAACTCTAACGTTTGCGCCGCTGATTGAAAACGTTAGTGCACCGGCTGACATTGGCTACGACTCCAAGCGCAATCGGTTGTTGGTTCCGCGCTTCATGGACAGCAAAGTCGAAGTATACCAACTGCCAGCGCAATAGCTTCTACGGCAGATTCGCGCCGCTTACCGCGCGCGCTTTTCCCACTTCGCTTTGGCTTTGAGAGCTTCGGCTTCGCGATTTTTTGGCGGGGCTTGCGCCACTAAATGCTCACGTAAATGTGACGTTGTGGCTGCAATCTGTGCAAGCGCTGCGTCGAAAATTGCTTGATTGGCTTTCGACGGGCGGACCGAGCCACTCACTTTGCGCACAAACTGGAGCGCTGCAGCGCGCACTTCCTCGTCGGTGGCGTGCGGCGCAAAGTTGTGGAGCTGACGAATATTGCGACACATTGCTGGATGGTAGCGCAACTTGGGTGCGGGTTCGTCACGAAGCGGCAACAGGTATCGCCGGCTACTTGATGATCACAAAGGTTTGGTGATTGATCGCAATGAGTCGACCGTCGTGGCCCCACAATCGGCGGGTCTCAGAGGCATAGCCGTCGAGGGACACTTCGGACTCCGCGCTGTGCAGCAGCGGCGCGTCGGGATCAAGGCCGTCGAGCGTGTTGATAATGTTGAGTGCAAACGTCAACGTCGCGGTTGGCCGCGGCGCTTTGAATATCGCCAGGGCGCAGGGCCACCAAGCATCGGCGAGTGCAGTGATGTACGCAGCACTGCGCAACTGGCCCGGGGATCGAGCGCGGATATAGCCAAGTGCGGATACATCCTGCTTCGAGCGTTCGCTCGTTCGCTCCACTTCTAGGCCGCTACCCGAAAACGGCATGCCGGTGATTACCCGAAACTCAAAGTGGCGGCCAAACGTTGGGCCAAAGGGCGGGCCAACCGGCACCACCGCGACGTCTTGCCAGTGTGGTGCGTCGGGCCGCACCGAGGACTGCCATGTCGGCATGTTGGCGCGCGCACTCGCTGTCACAACCACAACATGGGCGCGTACTTCGTCGCCATGAGCCCCGGTTTGCAGCAACTCGGCTCGTACCGTGGAAACCGCACCGCCACGTCGCAGTGGCACCAGCTTGATGCGCGATGCACCTGGCTCGACCGGTGCTGGGATTTCGCCGGCGACCGCACGCACCATGCGTTGCGGGTCCGGCTCGGTGAGCTCGACCGCACGGACCAAACTGCCAAGTACTAAGCCGCCGTACGCGCCTTTTCCTTGGTCCCAGCCAGACGCAACATGTAACGTGCACGATGTTGCTTCTTGCACCGTAGGGGTTAGGACTTCGCTTAGCGTTTGCTCACTCATGCCCAGCGTGTAGCGCACGGGATCAGCATGTTCGGCTGCCGAGCGCTGTGTCGATCCAGTTGCGCGGTAAGGCCGAGTGGCCGGCAACTCCGGTAGCCAGTGGATTATTTCTTGAGTAATCCCAGTGAGATAGATTTCGAAAAACTGGAACAATCCTTGTATGGCCTGGTCGTATGAAAGCCGCTTTATCATTTGCATTCATTTCGCTGGGTTTAGGTTTTGCTGCCATGGGTCCCGGCTGCGGTGATGCCGGCCCGAAAGGCGCTGAAGACGACCCACTTGGTGAAGGCGAGCTCGATGCCAAAGCCGATTCGTTGCGTTCGCCGACCAACAATGGCGTGATTGCATTTGGTGATGCGCGTCCAGCGACGCTGTCAGGCTCGCGCGGCTTTCATGCGTGGACGTTCACCTTGTACGGCGCGGCTGATGTGCAGCTGTACACCGCCGCCGATCGCGATGGCGCGGTTGACACCGTGATTTACCTCTACAAAAAAACCGGGGCGACCTGGGGCTCCTACATCGCGCGCAATGACGACGATGGTGATTCAGTTTTTTCGATGGTCGAAAAAAATCTACCAGCTGGCGAATACCGCGCCATCGTTAAAGGTTATGCCAAGTCGACCCGTGGTCGCTTCAAGTTGACGGCCGATTGCACCGGTGCAGGCTGTGCGCCAGCGCCAGCTGCAACTTGTTTGTTCGGTGAACAATACAATCAGCTCGACACGATTGCAGCGTTGCGGGTTACCAGCCGAAGCAAAGTGTTCATGCCAAGCGAGTTATCGCCGCTTGAACAACAGCGTGCGATCGTAGCGGTCCAACAATCGGCGCACACCGATGTAACGACCATTGAGCAAGCGTTCGCTGCGGTTGACCAAAATGAATTTAATATCGTGCGATTGTATGAGCCAGCCGCCGCGCGGACCTACACCGCGTTTGAATACGGCGCAGGTGACAACTCCTATGGCGCGATTTTCTACTGGAATACGCCAACCCTTGTGGCCGCGATTCACGACGGTGACTACCAAAACTGTACCGTGCGCGCCCAAACTTGTTTGCTTGGTGCGACCTACAATGACTTGCGCAGCAACACCGCGTTCACCAAAAGTAATGTTCGCGTGGTAACCGCTGCATCGCAATTGACCGGCAGCGCGGCCCAGCAAGCGCTGGTCGCCATCAAGGTTGCGTACGAAGATTCGACCTCGTTGGCCAACGGTTTGACCCGCATCGATTCAGGCCGCCTCAACGTTGTGACCTACACCCATCGCGACGGCGCTGTGGTCAACGCATATGAATACGGCGCAGGTGACAACTCCTACGGCGCACTGTTCGCTGGCACCACGCTGACCCAGGTTGCGCAGATCAACGATTTGGATTTCTACGGTTGTAGCTTGCTGCAGTAAGTTTGGTGCGACGA
>JAYWHS010000354.1:0-16282 GCA_043777635.1 Kofleriaceae bacterium
GGCACAAATTCAGCGCCCAAGCCACGGCCGACAAAAATCGACCCCACCAATGCTGCGACGCCAATCGCAATCGTCAGCCAACGCCGGCGGCTGGCCCGCACCAGCGTTGCCGCGTAACCACGATTGACATGACGCATGATGAACGTATCGTCGCTGTGACTGCCGCGCAACGCCACGCTCGCTAGCACCGGCACGATGGTGATCGTTGCGATAAAAGCACCCAGCAACGCCAACAATACGGTGATTGCCATCGGTGTGAACATTTTGCCTTCGACCCCAGCCAGGCCCAAAATCGGCACGTACACAATCGCGATCACCACTTGACCAAATAGGCTCGCGGACAACATTTCAATGGTTGCATTTTCAACCACTACCAACCGCTGTTCGGCCGTGAGTTCCTTAGCCGCCGCCGTCTGCGCTTCGCTCATGCGCCGCACGGTGTTTTCGATCACAATCACTGCGCCGTCGACGAGCAGACCAAAATCGATGGCGCCCAAACTCATCAGATTGCCGGACCGCCCGGTGGCTTGCATCACGATCGCTGCGAACAACATCGCCAGCGGAATTACCGTGGCAACAATCGCACCACCACGCACATTGCCCAGCAATAGGACCAACACCAGTACCACCAAAATCGCACCTTCGATGAGGTTCTTACCGACGGTGTGAATGGTTCGGTCAACCAGCGCCGCCCGGTCGTAAAACGGCTCAACCCGAATACCGGTTGGCAGCGACGGGCTCAGCTCGGCAATCTTAGCTTTAACCGCCGCCGTGACTT
Source organism: Kofleriaceae bacterium (assembly GCA_043777635.1). GTDB lineage: Bacteria > Myxococcota_A > Polyangia > Haliangiales > Haliangiaceae > JABFXX01. Next base: position 779 of record JAYWHS010000354.1, read on the forward strand.
CGCGCGCATTGGCGCCCATCAGCATCATCACCACACCGACGGTAACCTCGCCTTTGCCATCGATCGACGCCGAGCCACGGCGCAACGCCACACCTTCTCCGATGCGCGAAGCGACCCGACCAATGGTTACCGGCACACCGTCAGCGCTTTCGGAAAGCACCACACTGCGCAGGTCGTCGACATTGCGAATGAGGCCCAACGAGCCAACCACCAGCTGTTCATCGCCCTTTTCAAGATAGCCACCACCGGCGTTGCCATTGGCGTCGGCGATCGCCCGGAGCACGTCGTCAGCCGAAATCCCGGACGCCTGCATGCGCTGCGGATCGAGCGCGACTTCGTACTGTTTGGTCATCCCACCAAAGCTGTTCACTTCGACAACGCCAGGCACCATGCGCAGTTGTGGCCCAATGTACCAATCGAGGGTTTCCTTGAGCAGCGCTGGTGAGATGCCTTCGCCCACCACCGCAAATTGAAAAACTTCGCCGAGCCCCGACGAAATCGGCCCCATTTCAGGCTTGCCATATTCGGGCGGTACCGCTTCTTGCGCTTCGCTCATGCGCTCCGCGATCATTTGGCGCGCAAAGTAAATATCGGTGCCATCTTCAAACGCGACGGTTACTACCGAAATGCCGTACTTCGAAAGTGAACGAATTTCCGTGGTCTTAGGTATGCCCGCCATGGTCCGCTCGACCGGCACGGAGACATATTGTTCAACTTCGGTTGGTGACAACGCTGGCGCAGTGGTGATGATTTGCACTTGAATATTGGTGACATCGGGCACCGCATCAATCGATAAATGAGCTGCAGCGCGCACGCCTAACAGCACGACAAGGATCGTACCTACCGCTACCGCAGCGCGATTGTGCAGCGCCCACCGAATAATGGAGCGAACCAACAACATGGCTATTCTTCCTCGGCAAACGTGGCCTTAAGGGCCAGGCTCTTGAGTGTAAACGTGCCGCTGTTGGCTACCCGCTCATCACCGCGTAAGCCGTTAGTAACTTCGGTTTTACCAAACGCACTGTTGCCTAACGTGACCCGCTGCATCGCAAACTGGTTGGCCGCACGTTCGATGAAAACCACGGGCAGGTCATTGACCCGCGCAACCGCAGTTGTCGGTACGACTGCAACCGTTGCCCGTTTTTGATCGTTGCTAACCACCACACTAGCAGTGCCTAACAACCCAACTTTAAGAAATTGTTGCTGGTCGCTGATCGGAATGCGAGCCAGCACCGCGCGGGCGATCGGATCAACCTGCCGACCAATCGTGTCAATCGTGCCGCGAAATTCTAATCCGGTAGCGACATCAAACGTCACCACGGCTGGTGCGCCTTGCGGCACCCGCATCAAATCGTGTTCGAACAGGCGCGCGACAAACACAGCTTTGTTAAGGTCGACGATTTCACCCAGGACATCGTTAGCCGAAACCGGCTGCCCCAGCACCGCATTGCGGCGCAGCACCACACCCGCGAACGGTGCGCGCAATTCAAGCCGTGCGGCGCCACCGGCGCCCATGCCTGCGAGCGTCTGTTGATTTGCCGAAACTTCGGCATCGAGTACGGTCATTTCGCCGCGGGCAGTTTCCAAATCTTGCGCAGTGGCCGTGCCGGCTTTAACCAACTCGGTCAAGCGCGCCACGCGTAAGCGCAATGCATTGCGCCGCGCATTGGTCGAACCCAGGTCGCCACGAATGCGGGTGACTTCGGTCGATTCAATGACCAACATCACTTGGCCTTTGCTGACTTGTTGGCCTTCTTGAAAGGTCACCGCTGCAATTCGGCCGCCAACCTTGGCCGACAACAATGCATGCTGATTGGGATCCGCAGCGACTTCGCCGGTGAGTGTGATGACGTCTGGCACCGTCGATTTTTCAACCGCCACTACCGTTACGCCCGCGTCTTTCACGACCTCGGCACTCACGACAATCAGCGCGCTGCCTGGTGCTTTTTCGCTCTCGGCAGCAGCGGTTTCGGCCGGCGTTGCTTTGCCTTTACCGCATGCAAGGATCGCCACGGTAGCCAAGCACAATACCTTGTTGGCTCCTCGGTGAATCGTACTGTTTTGCCACGCGTTACTAGGTTTCATGGTTGCACGTCCGTTCCCGTTGCATCGAGTAGTTCAGCCCATGCGTTGACCCGCAAAACATGGGCGTCGAGATACGCCAGCCGTGCCGCGATCAAATCGCGCTGCGTTAAGGTGAGTTCAACAAAATCAATGGCACCACGCGTGAAGGCGTCTTGGGCCAAGGTCAGATTCTCGGTTAGCTTGTTGGTAATCGCTTCGTCGAAAGCGGCCACCGCAGCGTCAGCGATGGCAACATTGCGACGCGCCACCAGGCTACGACGAGCTAAGTCGGTTGCGACCAGCCCACGCACCACTGTCGCTTTGCGCGATTCACTACGCGCCATCGCCCGGGCCCGTTCATTATGATTGCGAAATGCCAACGGAATCGAAAGCCGCGCAAACACGCCGTGTTGGATATCTGGTGTGGCTTGATACGAATAGCCCAACCCGATGGTGAAATCCGGGACCGCATCAGCGTTGGCGACCTGCTGTTCACGCGCTGCGAGATCAATGTTCGCCGTTGCAATGGTCAACGCTGAGTGAGTTTGCGCCGCTGCAGCAGGTGTCGGCACGGCCAGCCTGGTGAACATCTCACCGACAGGCTCGATCTCAGCATCAGGCGCTGCACCAATCTCTGTTGCCAAATCAGCTAAAGCCCGCTGATACTCAAGATTCGCAGCGGCCCGTTGTTGCACCGCCCGACCATGTTCAGCCAATAGCAGATTGAGCCGTAGTGTGGTTGCACCGCCAGCGGCTTGCGCCCGACGAGTTGCATCCAGCACAGCGGTAGCCAATTGCTCAACTTGCACCAGCACTGCAATCCGTTGCTTGCTGATCAGCGCCAACTCAAACGCCCGCCATGCACCGAGGCGCGCGCTGCGCATTGCGTCGCTGCGCACCGCAACTGCCAGCTGGCGAACTCCTTGGGCGGCGCGTTGTCGTGCGCCACGCTTACCGCCGCGTTCGATGGTTTGATCGATGCCGACGTTGAGCAGCGGCGACAGTGGAATCTCGCCAAATTGCGGCCCTGCCTCGACGCTTACGATTGGGTTGTAGAGCGGCGTACCGGCGACGGATAGGCTGTCGTTCGCAGCTTCAATATCTTGCTGCGACAGTGCAAGTTGCGGCCGTTGCGCTGCTCGCGTCAACGCAGCGTCGAGGGTCAGCGCTTCACCGGCATAGGCCGGCGCGCTATGCGCCAGCCACGAGGCCAGTCCGGCTGCAAGCCATGCGCTGGTTACGCCCAGTCTTGATCGTATTTTTTTCATCGCTATTCCTAGAGCAAAGAATGAAAGCGGCATGTGCCAGCTCGTCCACAAAAACATCAACGCAGGCCCAGCTGAACGCTGCCAACTACGTTCCGCAGCACTGCAGCTATGCAGCGCCACACTATCGCCTAATCAAACACATCGACTGCGGCAACCGCCAGCGCGTAGTGCGAGTGCAACTACGAGCGGTGACGGCCAGAATTGTCGACGTGATGGATCACGCGAGTCAACTAGCCAATCGGCGGCGGCGTTGGTGGCTGCAAAGCGCCGCGATCGGAAAGCGAAGCCGGAGCGTCTGAGTTGCTAACGGCAACAGGCAAGCGCGCAGGCGCTGCCAACATGAGCATGTTTGCCGCCAGCGCTGACGTACGATGATGCGTACATAAACATTGGCAATCCGGCGGGCACTGTTCGGGCGATTGTGGCACCGAGCGGTCGGGTGCCGCAATAGTACTGGCGTTGCTGCTGGCAACATCGCGGACGGCTACGCTCGCCACATGGCTTTGACCGCATTCGGTTTCACAAACGTCGTCGCACATCACCATCGGTGACAGCACCAAACGCAGGCTGGTGAAAATCACCATGATGGAAAACCAAAAGCGCAGGGCTGCAAGCTAGCATGGTAGCCCGGCGAGAAGCATACATAATGTGCGGCAATGAAATCGCCTGTCACACGGCAGCGCTGCCGTGCCTATACCGGTGCGGTCAGCCCGGCCGTGTCCCCAAAAAGGAGCACCCTATGAAAACCCTCGCGCTCATGCTAAGGCATCCGCCGCCTGCCTCTGTGGCACGCAATGTCGTTGTGCGCCAACAAGCCGTAGCTGCGCTCAGTGCTCGCATTGCGCACACTGATGTAGATTGACACTGCGTGACAGAGCCCTCCCCCGCGAGCAGATTGAGCGAGCTTGTTGTCCGCGTGGCAACCGGTGATCGCGCTGCCTTCGCACGCCTATTTGAAGAACTTTGGCCGATTGTTCGACGCTTTTGCGTCAACATGATGCGCGCCGACATAGATGCCGATGACGCAGCACAGGAGGCAATGATGAAGATATTTAGTCGTGCCGCCCAGTACGACGCGACCCGGCCGGTGTTGCCTTGGGCATTAACCATTAGCGCCTGGGAATGTCGCACGCTGATGCAAAAACGTCGACGAAGACGCGAAGCGCCAACTAGAGCAGTCCCCGACCCGAGCGGTAATGTAACCGCCGACGATCTTGCACAACGCGAGATAACCGCCGGCATCGAAGCCGCACTCAATCATCTGTCGGCGGCAGATCGCGCTGCGATGCTCACAGCCTTTTGGCAAATCGACGATAATGCCAGCCTCGCGACGGCGACTGCGGCCGAACGCAAACGACGACAACGTGCACTCGAACGTCTCCGGGTGATTTGGAGGAATCTTTATGGCGGAACTTGATGTCCAACGCCTGCAACGGCAGGTCCGTCGACGCTACGAGATCCAGCGTGGGCTTTGGGCCATCCTCGGCAGCATACCCGTGGTTGCGGTCGTGGTGCTGGCATGTTGCAACTCTCAGCGCGTGACAACCTCGGCAGCCTTTGGCGGCGTTGCATTGCTGGTTGGCGTTATTATGCTGTGGCTTGGTCGCGAAGCGCAGCGTGCCGTCTTACCGGCACTGGTCGCGGGTGCAATTCCACTAACCTTGGCGCTTTGGGCCAACCAAGCCCACGGCTGTTGTGTCGCTGGTGGTGCATGCACCACGGATATGCCTAGCATGTGCCTCACCGCATGCAGCGCGGGCGGCGTAGTGGCTGGATTGCTCATGGCCGCAGTGGGCCATCGCTGGCGAGCGGGCCTTTGGTTTTGGCTCTCAGCAACAGCCATGACCGCGCTGATCGGCGCCATGGGCTGCGCTTGCGTTGGATATACCGGAGTCTTCGGACTGATCGGCGGATTCAGCGTCGGTGTGCTGCCCGGCATCTTGAGCTGGCTGCGGCAGCGACAACGATGATCTTGGGTCATCACTCCACGCTAGGCCTGCCAACCCATGTTACGGCGGGGTCTCGTAAAATGGCCCGATTCAAGCTTGGCGCTGATCGATGGAGCCTCATCGTAGTGTTTGCCGCATTGTTTGCATGCCGAAGCGCAGCGACCACCACCGCCCCTACGCCAGCGCAACAAGCATTGCGCGAGTTCGCCGACGTCTTGCCCTCAACAGCATCCCCTAATCATACCGTACGCGAATATGCCATCGAAGCTGCACCGGTGGAGATCCCGTTTGTCGACGGCAAAAAACTCAAAGTCTGGGCGTACAACGGGCAAGTGCCAGGTCCAACGTTACGGATTCGATTGGGCGAAACGCTGCGCGTGCACTTCACCAATCACCTGCCGCAAGAAACCACGATTCATTGGCATGGCGTCCGGCTGCCCAATGCAATGGACGGCGTGCCCCATCTGACCCAGCCGCCGGTGCAGCCCAACGCGACATTCGTCTACGAGTTCACGCCCAAAGATGCGGGCACGTATTGGTTTCATCCGCACGTGCGTGCTAGCGAGCAAGTAGAGCGTGGGCTTTATGGTGTGCTGATCGTCGAAGATGCGGAACCGCCGCCGTATTCTAGAGATATCGTGTGGGTACTCGATGACTGGCGGCTCGATCCAACCGGCCAGATTGCGGCCCAATTCAACACCCGCCATGATCTCGCCATGGATGGCCGTTGGGGCAATGTGATCACGATCAATAGCCAAACCCAAACTGTGCTCAAGGTTCAACCCGGCGAACGCATTCGCCTACGCTTGCTCAATACGGCCAACGGTAGAATCTTCAAACCCAATTTTGGTGACCTAGACGCAACGATCATCGCCGTCGACGGTAACTATCTGCGTGCCCCCATCGCAGCGAACTCGACCGACTTCGAGCTTGCACCAGGTAACCGCCTTGATCTCGATCTCGTCTTCAACCGCAGTACCAGTGCTGCCATGCAACTGACGGATGTATTGTCACCCGCCCGCCCTAACGTACTCGCAACCTTTGAATTCGACGGAGCGCCAATTGCACCGCCGGCTTTTGAAGCCCCACGAAATGCCGGCGTCCCACACTGGGCCACCGCGTTGGCAGCACCAAGTGCGCACAACTTCGTGCTCGGCGCCCGCAGCGGTGGCGTGTTTGGGATCGAATGGACCATCGACGACAAGGCATTTGCCGGGCACCAACACACGATGGCCCCGCTAGCAACGCTACCAGTGCATGCATTCGCACGGCTCCACTTTACGAACACCTCGGCCCGCACCCATCCAATTCATACCCATGGCATGTTTTTCAAGCTGCTAGCCCGCGACGGAGTCACGGTAGATGAACCGTTTTTTCGCGATACAATTATTGTGCATCCGCGGGAGGAGCTTGATCTCGGAGTGGTACCGTTAGATGTCGGCACCTGGATGATGCACTGTCATATTCTTGAGCACGCCGAAGCCGGCATGATGGCGACCATCGCAGTCACCGCAGAATAGGTTTTTCAATGCACGACCGCTCAACACAAATCGCAGGTTATCGACGAGCGTTGCTATCCGCGCGATTCCTGCTCGGCCTTTTGGCCACCAGCGTTGTTACGGCGGGCTGTGGCGAATCACCCGCGGCGCCCTTGCCGCGCACGGTTGTGATCTCAACCGTGGTTAACGTTGATGGTCTTTCCGATGAGGTGATTATTAATGTCCCCGATATGACGCGGTCCATTGGCCTCGTCATCGAAGGCAATCCGAACGGCTTATATGCACTCGGCGCTTTCACCACGCCCGACGGCATCACGCAACTTGATCTGCCCAGCGCGGCTTTGGCAACCACGATGCAAGCGTCTTATCGCGACGAACAAATTGGCCAAATGCCTGGCGCTTTGTTCCAGAGTATCCGGCTAGGCACGTTCACTCACGTGTACCCATATCGGCCGGACCAAAGCCTGCCAGCGGGGCAACTGCGGCTGCGGGTAGCCAGCGACATGCTGGGCGATGTCAAAATAACCGCGATTATGCCACCCGAAAACGGTGGCAATGTTTTGCACGTAAATCTGGTGGTAGTGTCCGACACCCGGACGGTTACTGAGCCACCGGCTTTTATTGCCGAAGCGCGACTGCTACTAGCCCAAGCTGGCGTGGAACTCGAACTTGATCAGATTGTGCCGATTCGGGGTTCGGCGTTGGCGCGTATTACCGAATCAACCGAACCACAGGAAAACCCGACGAGTATGACGGCAATGTTGCCCTCGCTCGTCAAAGCGCTAGCGCTCGGCGAGTCGCTTGACCTGTTTTGGGTTGATAGCCTGCCGGCAGGCATTGGTGGTCTCGCGTTAGGGACACCGGGGCCACCGGTCCGCGGCTCTGCTTATTTTGGAGTTGCTTTTATCGAGACCGGCAGCCCCGCCAACACCGGCCGAGTCCTAGCCCATGAGATTTGCCACTTCCTAGCGCTACAACATGTTCAAAATGTTGGGGTCTCGGGCCGCTTGTACCCCGACCCTTTGGATGACACCGACGTCGGAATTTCTAACCTCATGACCCGTGGCTCCGCACTTACGCCTAATCAAGCCTGGTCGCTACTGCGCAGCCCGCTGCTGCAGACACCGTAGCCTGGCTATCGTTAAACTTCGTTACGCGGCGCGAGCTGAACTAGCAACGGCATTCGTCGAATGAAAACTAAATTATTCGAGCCGATGACGCGTGTCTCATTCAAGATGATCCCCACTGGTTGACCCGTGCGCGCCAGCCGTATCGGCATTTTGCCAGGCGGTCGTCCACGTCAAAACTGCAGCCAGGTCGGCACCTTGCACGCTGCCTTTCTTGTCCTTTGGCATCGTGGCCGCTTTGTTACGTTGACCTACTACATCCGCAACAGTTTCCCCGATCGTTGAAGCATGATGCCCCTGCAAGGGATATGTGGACATGTCAAAATGACTCAACGATTTGGCCGTCGCCTTGGCAGCGCCTTTGGTATGGCAACGCGAACAGTTGGCGACAAAAATCGGTTTGGCCTTTTCGAATGCTGCGATTTCTGCCTGCAACGCTACGGCGGCGGCGTTGACAACCGGCGAAGGTGGCAGATCTTTGGTCGGTGGATGTGGCACATCGCTATCGTGATGATGTTCAACACCCTCATCGACCACACTGTCCGTATCACTATCTTTGTCGGCCTGCACCGCTACATTTGTGGATGGCGTAGGACGATTCTTGACGGAACTTTTGGAACCACCACACGCTCCTATCACAATAAAAATGCATCCGAGCAAAGCTTGAATTTTCAAATGTACCGTCCTATCTGCTGAATTTTTCGACCGAGTCCCGCATCAAAAAACACGCCGTCGTCGGACCGCTTACAGCGCGCCAGCACTGCTGGAGAATGAACGGAAATTTGCTTCATTTTCAAAATACATCACCGCGCCATCTGGTTTGCGACCGATGATTGCGATTGATTTATCGACTGACTTATTTGACACCGGGTCGACGGCGAAGCGCGACGTCGCATCTTGGGCCAAACGTGTCTTGCACATATCACAACATCCGAAATACGTTCGGCCCTCAACCTCAATTGCAATCTGCGGTTTACCCATGTCTTGATTATTGACCATGCATACGTTGCTACGATCGACAATCCGAACGAGTCCGCCAACGTTTTGCGGTGACGGCATCGCGGGTGCCTTCGGCGTCGCTACGATAGGCTGATTTGGCACCGGAAGCGGCGTTGGTCGATCTTGCTGGCAACCCGCTGCAAACAGGAGGCCAAACGCTACGTTATATAGAGCAAATTTTCTAATTTTCATTGGGCCACCTTGCACCGTGAGTCTACGTAGATAGGCACATGGCGCAAAATCGTGACAATTTTTCACTCGCGGCTACGCAAGCGTAACGCGGGTAAGCCGTAGCGAGTTCATCACCACCGCAAATGATGACAACGCCATAGCGGCGCCTGCAAACATCGGTGACATCAAGATACCTGCGATGGGATAGAGCACGCCAGCGGCGATCGGAATTCCAATTCCATTGAACAAAAACGAAAAGAATAAGTTTTGACGAATGTTACGCATCGTTGCTTTAGCAAGCGCACGAGCGCGCACCACGGCAGCCAGATCACCTTTGGTTAGTGTAATGCCAGCACTTTCAATGGCGACATCGGTCCCCGTCCCCATGGCAAGGCCGACATCGGCGGCCGCGAGCGCTGGCGCATCGTTAATGCCATCGCCGGCCATCGCGACTTTTGCGCCAGCCGCTTTTAGTTCGCCGACGATTCGTGCTTTATCTGCGGGTTTGAGGTCTGCGTGCACACCGTCGAGACCGCCCACGCTAGCGGCAACGGCATTGGCTGTCGTTACATTATCGCCAGTCAACATGATCACGCGCAACCCCTGTTTTCGCAACGCCTCGATCGCGGTACGAGCATTGGCACGAACTGGATCAGCAACGGCAATCAGACCTGCGAGTTTGCCATCTACCGCAAGCAACATTACCCCGGCCCCGGCAGCAATGGCCTGCGGGTTGCCGTTGTCGGAGGCTTTACCGGAGCGCAGGGCTTCGGCTTTTGCATGAAGCGGCGCCACATCGATCGCGATACGCTGCATCTGAGCATCATTGCCAATGACTACAGATTTTGAGCCAACTTTTGCTGTGACACCCAAGCCTACTTGGACTTCAAAATCGGCGGGTGGAACGATCACCAACGAACGTTCGTTCGCCGCTGTGACAATAGCGTGCGCAAGCGGATGTTCCGACAGCGATTCGACAGATGCCGCCAAGACCAGCAATTCATTTTCGTCGTAGCCATCTATCGTGACAATGGCAACCAGCTTGGGCTTGCCTTCAGTAATCGTCCCAGTTTTATCAATAACAAGCGTATCTACTTGTTCCAGAGCCTGCAGCGCTTCAGCATGTTTGATCAGCACACCCGCGCGTGCACCACGGCCCGTAGCGACCATGATCGACATGGGTGTGGCCAAGCCAAGCGCACATGGACACGCAATGATCAACACAGCAATAGCATTCAACAGTGCGTGACCGCTGCGTGGTTCTGGTCCGACGTAGCTCCAGATCACAAATGACGCCACGGCGATGGCAATGACCAACGGGACGAACCACCGTGAAATGCGATCTGCAACCGCTTGGATGGGCGCTCGGCTTCGCTGTGCCTCGGCTACCATCCCGACGATACGCGCCAGTACGCTATCTGCACCAACGGCCCGCGCAACCATCAATAAACTTCCAGTGCCGTTGACCGTGCCACCAGTCAGCGGGCTCTTTACTTCTTTGGCAACTGGTAGCGGTTCACCCGTAATCATTGATTCATCGACGGAGGAGCGACCGTCAATTGCCTCACCGTCGACGGGCACTGCAGCACCAGGGCGAATACGCACGTGGTCGCCAACACGCACTTCGGCAAGTGCGATTTCTTGCTCGGTGCCATCTGGATTGACTCGCCGCGCGGTTTTGGGCGCAAGGTTGAGTAACGCACGGATCGCTTTGCCGGTTGAAGCCCGCGCCCGTAGTTCCAACACCTGACCGAGCAGCACCAATGTAACCACGACGCCGGCAGCCTCGTAATAGACCGGCATCATCCCGCCGTGCATGCGAAATGTCGGAGGGAACAAGCCTGGTGCAACGGTCGCGACCAAACTGTAGAAAAATGCTGCGCTAACCCCAATCGCAATCAAGGTAAACATATTGAGCTTGCGGGTTACGATGGAAGTCCAGCCTCGGGTAAAAAAAGGCCAGCCCGCCCACCACACCAGTGGGGTTGTCAGCGCAAGTTGCACCCACGGCGAAACTTTCGCAGGGAGCAAATGTAACCCGAGCAGCTCGCTGCCCATGGTGAAAATCAAAAGTGGGATGGCGAGCACCACCGAAACCCAAAAACGTCGCGTAAAGTCGACCAGTTCGGGATTGGGTTTTTCATCAAGCGATGGCACCGCCGGTTCCAAGGCCATGCCACAGATCGGACAACTGCCGGGACGTGGTTGGCGAACTTCAGGATGCATCGGACAGGTCCAGATCGCATCAGCGGCGGCGAGCGGTGCCGGTGCAGATTTCCCCTGCGTCGACCCGACGATGTATTTCGCCGGTGCGGTTTTGAATGTGGCCAAACACTTGGCGCTGCAGAAATGATAGCTGGCACCGCTATACGTTGCATGATGCAGCGTTTTTAACGGGTCAACCGTCATGCCGCATACGGGATCAAGCACTGCACTCGCCTTGTTACGTTGAGCAACCTGCTCGAGGTTTGAGGTTGGCGCGGGGTCCGTGTTGGCCTGATGATTCACGATTGCAGCTTTCTTGATTAGGCGATAAAAAGGCTGGCTATGCCGCCATTTTGCGGCATTCAGCAGCGCACGAGCGGCAGGCTTCGGCACAGACACGACAGTGCTCGAATTTCTTCGCGTGCATGTCACAGCACGTTGCACAAGCATCACAGATGATTGCGCACAGCGCGCAAGCCTGCTTCGAAAATTCACTTTCGCGTGACATCAGCTTGACTGCGAGTGCACAAATGTCGGCGCAGTCGCGATCGAGGGCAATCATTTGCGTCATGTCCATGGTCTTTTCAGCGAGACACGCGGTTTCACATGCCGTGCATGCCGTGATGCACTTGTTACAAGCGTCGATACAGGATTGAAATTGTTGTTTATTCATTTGTGGCAAGTAAAGCAATGCTTGTGCCATGGCGCGAACATTGGCATCGATGGCCCGCATGCCGCTTGCAAACGATTTCAGAAAATCGCGCCTGGTAAAACCTGTTTGCCAGCTGTGGCGCTTTCGCTCACGTGGGTCAATTTTGCATCGCCGCCTTGGGAATCGCGGCGTGGTCGCGCGCTGATTACAACTTCGCAGCGAAACCCCAGCGAATCCGGTCGCGGTATCGAAGTCACGTGCTACACGCAAGACTCATCGAACAAGGTCAGATCGCTGACATCGGTGAAAAATAGCAAGTCACAAAAACCCCACACCGGCCTATAATTCCGTATGAAGATCCGTAAATACCTGCAAAACCTACCAATTCCGGCGCTGCTGCTGGCTATTTCAAGTTGCATGCATATGGACACGGGCCCTGGCGGTGGCACGTTTTCGGAATTACCAGCGCAGGCCTTGGTGATCGCCAACGGCGGCACAGGTGAAGTGCAAATTATCGACCCGAACACGCTGACCGTAGTCAGCAAGCTCGCGGTGATGGAGGGCATGAAACCGCATCACTTTGGCAGTTCGCCCGATGGCACTAAACTTTTGGTTACGGCAATCAGCAGCGACTTATCGGGCGGCCACGGCGGTGCGGGCGGCCATGGCGGCGGCGGCGCAGCTTCTACCGTTGTGTATCAACTCGATCGCGCGGCAAAAACGCTACAAAATATTTTCGCAATTGACGCCACCGGCCACAACGCTGCTTATACGCGCGACGGCAAATCAATCGTTATTGGAATGGCGGAGCACGGCATGGTGTCGGTCCGCGATGCCGCGACACTTGCCGAAACATCGAGCGCAAATGGACTCGGTTCACCGCTTGAAGTGACGCCAACCGGCCTAGACTCGCTGCTAGTTGCCGAATCGTCGTCTGGGAAAATTGCGGTTGTTACGCTCGCCAATCGTACCGTGACCGCGCGCTTCGACGTTGGGTCGACGCCCGTTGCTGCGTGGCCAGCAGCCAACGGCAATTACTATGTGTCATCTGAAGCTGCAATGAAAATTTGGCGGCTTAACGAAACCAACGGCACCATTCAACTAGACGCGCGAGTGCTGGATCCGGGCGGGATGCCTGGGCAAGTTGTGATGTCGCCCGATGGCAAGGAAATCTGGGCTGCAGTTGAAGATCGTCAGGTGCTGGTGGTCTTCGATGCAGTCTCGCACGCCAAGCTTGCAGAAATCCCTGCTGGCGTAAAACCCCATGGGCTCGCGTTTCATCCGATGGGTTCAAAACTTTTTGTTACCGATGAAGGTGGCGGCAAAGTACTCGTCGTCGACGTTGCTACCCGTGTCGTGACGGCCGAGATCATCACGGGCGGCGCACCCAATGGCATTGTCTGGGTCGGCAACTAACATGTGTACGTGCAACCGAACCGCTCACAACCAATCAAGAAAGTACTTGCTTATGAAACCGATTCTACTAGTCGTTGCCTCTACCGTTGTCGCAATCTCGCTTTCTGTAGTCCGTACGTCAAACGCGTGCGATAAAAGCTCCGACGCTGGCAAGCCAGCGAAGACTGCAGATGCAACGAAACCAGCACCTGCAAAACCGGCACCTGCGCCGGCACCGCCGGCACCAGTTGTTGTCGCTGCGCCTGCACCCATTGCAATCGAAGTAACCAGCCAAGGTTTTAGCCCAAACAAGATCACGGTAAAAAAGGGCGTGCCCGTCACGTTCGTGTTTACCCGAACAAGTGACAAAACCTGCGCCAAAGAAGTGGTTATTGCCGTCGGTGATGGCACCACCATCGAACGCGCCTTGCCGCTTAAACAAAAAGTTGAAATCGCTATGACGTTTGCAAAATCTGGCGAGCTTTCGTACGCGTGCAAAATGGATATGGTGACAGGCACTATTTCTGTGCAGTAACGGCATGCACAACCTACGCCGCACCGCTCGCAGGGCCGCAACATTACTGTCGCTCACATGTGGACTCACGAGTTGTGTGCCATCGACGCGTGAAGTGCGTGCACCTGTTGACCAAGCGCTGCGCGCACGCCTGGGCAGCGTGGAGTTGTGGAATCCCGAGGCGCGGGCGACACAGGACACCACCCTCGATCTGTTGAGTCGTCCACTCGATGCGCAGGCGGCGGTTGCCATTGCGCTTCGCAACAACCAACGCTTGCGAGTTGCGCTAACAGCCCTGGGAGTTCCAGCGGGTCAAGTTGCGCAAGCCACCGCACCGCGTGCCACCGATGTCGATTTCCTCTATCGCCGAGGGCTCGCTGATGGCGCCAGCGAAATTGAAATCAATGTTACACAAGACATCATTGAACTGATCACCACTGGAAGCCGCCGCAACGCTGCCTCCCAGGATTTGCAAGCTGCGCAACTTCGCGCCACCGCAATGGTCATTGAAACCGCGGGTATGGCTGAGATCGGCTTTTATCGCTTGGTAGCTGAACAACAACTTTATGAACTGCGGCAAACCGTTGCAGATCTGGCGGCGTCATCATTTGAATTTGTCAGTGTGCAACATGCTGCCGGCAATGTGCCGGACTTAACGCTGCTGCGCGAGCAAGACAACAAAGCCCAAGCGGATCTCGACGTCGCCAAATCCCAAATCGAAGTGGCGTTGCGTCGTCAACAGCTGGCTGCTGCGTTGGGCTTGCCCGCAAGCGAACTAGGCTGGACCGTGGTAACTCGCTTGCCGACGTTACCATCCACACTTGCGCCGGTAGCGGCCAACGCCGAAGCGATGATCGTCGCGCAAAGCTTGGAACGCGACAGCTTGCAGCGCGAGGCCGCAGCTGCGACCGCACGATTACGCCTAGCGAAAATTCGTTCATGGGTGCCCGAACTTGGCGTCGGAGTTTCGCTCGGTCGTCGGACCACGCCTGCAACGTCAGCGAGCGAATGGGATATCGGGCCGGCGGTGCGTGTGGCGCTGCCCTTGTTCAACTGGAACCAGGGCGGCCGAGCTGTTGCTCGCGCCGACGTTGCACGCATCACGTTAGCGCAAACAGCCTACGAACTTGAATTGCGCGCGACGTTTCGAGCGGCGTTGAACCGGCAACAAACCACCTATGCACAAGCCCGTAGCGTCAGAGACACCATCTTGCCGCTGCGCAACAAAATATTGGCTGAAGTGCTACTGCACTACAACGCCATGAACGCTACCGCCCTCGAACTGTTGATGGCGCGGCGCGGCCAAACCGAAGCAGGCCAACAGTACATTGAATTGCTGCGCGACTACTGGGTCGCGCAAGCAGTGCTGACCACCCTACAACTCGGCGGCGTGACGGCGCTGATTGCTAGCCCAACCGGAGAATAACCAACGATGCGCAACTCGACCTTTCAACCAGGTAGCGACCTTGACAGCACCGTAGCAGAAGCTGCTGACGCTAACGAGCCTAGCGCTCCGAGCGCGAAACCCGAAACGCCGGTGCTATCGCGACGCAAATTGCTATGGCAGTTCGGCGCGGCTTCAGGCGTTGCTTTGTTGGGCGCTAACGTTACGGCCGCGCAACCTGCACATGATATGGCGAATATGCCGGGGATGGACCATA
>JAYWHS010000355.1:0-4460 GCA_043777635.1 Kofleriaceae bacterium
GTGTTGTACTTCGGCTTCGAGTTGCTTGATGCGCATTTCCAAATCGTGGCTGCGCTTGAGCGAACGACGATCGGCAACTTGCGACTGTTCGCGGTTGGCATCGGCGGCGACCTCGTCGAGTCCAAGATCGAGACCAAACCCTGCGGTTGGACGCGGCTCGCGGCCCGCGATTGTGTCAATCACCGTCGGGGTATTTACGAACGAACGTGCGCCGGTGGTGTTCTTTGGTCGTGGTGGTAATGCGGAGGGCGGGACTGGTTCTTCGAGCAACGTTGAAGCCCGTGCCGAGGTCGTCGGCACAACGTTCATCAATTGCGGTGGCGTTGTTGGTGGCGTCGAGGGCCGGCGCTGCGAACCAAATGGCGGAATTGTAGCCGGCCGTGGCACCATAATGGATTGCGCCGGTGGCTCTACGTGGGGCGGCGGAATGGTAGCTGGGCGTGACGCCTCAACCGCCAGCCGGTCGGGTGATACCGTCGCCATGCTGCGCGGGACTTCGTCGGCGCTGTCTTCGAAATCTAACGAAGCGATCGCTAGGTCCGCAGCGGCATCTAACTCACTTTCTCCTACTATGACTTCGTCGACTACGGCTTCGTCGCCGAACATGACTTCGTCCACGACGATGTCGTCGCCACGCACCGCTTCGTCCACGACGATGTCGTCGCCACGCACTGCATCGTCAACCATAACCTCGCTGATGGCTTCATCGTCCAAAACCAGAGGCGCTTCCGCTTCAACCTCGGGCGCGGCATCTGATTCGTCAGAGGCGACCAAAACGTCGTGGTCGCTGGCGTCGGCCACTTGCGCGTCAAGCGCGGGATGGTCCGTCGTTGGGGCTACGGCAAGGGCTTGCTCGAAAAAGGCGTCGCTTGCCTGTTCGCGTTGTAGCGCTGGCTCAATCGATGGAAACTGCACGACTGCAGGCACGGCGAGCGGTTCCGAATCGTCACCAAAACCACTGGTCAAGGCATCAAAAGCGTCGTCGGTTTCCTTGTCGAGCAACGCGTCAGTCGGGGTCGATGACATTTGGGTGCCGACTTCGACGAACTCATCTTCGTCGGTCACAATCGGCAGAGGCACGTCGCCACCTAGCTCACTGTCAATTTCGACTTGGATCGGCGAATCGTCGATCACCTCGTCGATGACATAATCATTCACCTCGGCGGCGTCGCCGAGTTCGATCAAATTGTCGATCTTACCAAGCAACTCATCCAGGCTCATTTCGCGCTTGTCGAGATACGCATCGGCGTGGGCTTTGAGCTTGGCGTGGTTGGCAAAACCATCGGGCGATACCGTTGCAGTTACGAGCAACACCGGCACGTTGGCAAGTGCGCCGCGCTTGGCTTTGTTGCACAGCGCGTATCCCGATTTCTGCGGTTCGTCAACGGCGATAATGATTAGCTCGGGCGGCTCAGTCACGGCACCTAATGGATCCGAATCTTCTTCGGCGACATCCACGTCGATGCGGAAAGGCGCTAACTGCTGCCGCAGCGTATGCTCGAACATTACATCTGAATCGATCAATAGTACTCGGCGCGTCATGGTCCCCCGTGAGGACCATATTGTAACGCCAGCCCAGGGTACTTCGCCTGCGCTACTACCGTATTTCGGTGGGTAATTTTACCTGGCGGCGGCCGGTTGTCGGCTGTTACTCGCCGGCGGGTGCCCGGCGCACCAAATCCGCAGCCGTCACCACGTCGAGCAAGGCTTCTACGGAAAGGTCCCGTGCCACGAAAATATAAGCCGACCCAGCTTGCACGAATGAAACTGAGGGGTACCCGGCCGCGACTGAAACGCGCAGTCGGTGGCCGGTCGCTACGACGTCTTGGCCAGCGGGTAAATCGGCAACCGTAACTCCTTGCACGACGAAAGCCGTTAGCCCAAATCTAGCGGTGCCTTCGCCGCGTACCTCGTAAAATAACTGTGCAGCATCACGGCCGGCAACCGACGTCAGTCGTGCGCCGATCAAATTTGCGCGTGCAAAACTTGGTAGTGTCACCGACGATTCAAAGTGTTCACGCAGCCATGGTGTGGTGGCCGGGCCGCTCACTTCGAGCGGTGCTGGCCGTAGTTGTTGCCGAACTGCATCTTGCGCCAGCGCGGTATCGTGTTGCACTGGACGATTGGCGAAAAAGAACAGCAGTGCGGCCGCCGCCGCTGCCATCGCAGCACCTGGCAGCATCCACCGTTGCCAGCTCGCGCTGCGGGCTTGGCGCTGCGCAAGTTGATCGGACGCGTCGAGGTTGCGTATCATCGCAGCACGAAATAGATCGCTAGCTGGCGGAGCAGTCAACGCGCTGCGCAGCCCTTGCAGTTGCACGCGCTCGTTGCCGACGTGCGCATCGCATGTTTTGCAGACGTGCAGGTGCAGTTCAAGTTCACGTTGTTCTTCGGGGGCCAGCTCATGATCCAGATAGGCCATGGCCAAGGTATCGATGCTGTGGCAAAGCAAGGCGGTGGTGTCGAGGGTCATTGGCTGCCTCCTTTGCGGCGCGCTGAACGATATGCGTCGAGATCAATTGTATCGGTTGTCGTTGATGCGGTTGGCGCGGTTGGCGCAAAGCCCTGGTCTTGGGCGTATCCGCGTAGTGCTCCGGCCAATAACTTTCGGCCGCGAAACAGCCGGCTCATCACCGTACCGACGGGGCAGCCCATGATGTCGGCGATTTCCTTATAGGACAGCCCTTGCATGTCGCACAACACCACGGCCAAGCGGAAATCGTCGGGCAATGCATCAAGTGCACGTTGAACGTCGTCGGAAACCCCGCGTTCCAAGAGTGCCCGCTCCGGGCTTTGATAGCGTTCAGCTTGCTCATGGATCAACACGCCGTCGGTGGCGGCTTGTTCGGCAGTCGCTGATTCAAGAATTTCGCGACTACGTTTTTTGCGTTGGTACTCATTGATGAATGTGTTGGTGACGATGCGCAATAACCACGCTTTGCAATTGGAATCGCGTTCAAACGTGTCCCAAAAGCGATACGCTCGCAGTAGCGATTCTTGCACAAGGTCTTCAGCGTCGCGCGGATTGCGCGTTAGGCGGTATGCCGTCCCGAACATGGCGTCCAAGAATGGCATCGCTTGTTGTTGGAAGTCTTTGCGTTTTTCGGTCTGTGCCATGGCGTTAGTACGTATGCAAACCGTCGTGGGTGCCAGCAGATTCCCGGGTTGTAGAAAAACTCATAAAAATTTCGTAATAGAGATCAGTATGTTGCAGACCAGGCCGCTTCGAGTTCATCGACTTTTACTGCGCTTGGACTTCTTTTTGGCGGCGCTCGGGTTGCTCGAAGCCGGTCCAGAATCGGTTTCTGGCTCGCCTTCGTTTTGCACCGGCTGGCTACCATGAAGCAGTTGTTCAATCAGCGCGGGGTCAATGGCATCCATGGCCACGGTGCGACGACCGTCATCAACTACATCGTGAGGCGCTGTCAGGCTCTCGGCTTCGACTTGAGCGAGTATTTCAGCCGAGCGCCGCGGTGCCGGTCTGGTTGCTTCGCTCGGGGCGCCGATTACTGGCGCTCGTGGTTCGTCGGTTGCTGAGACCATCGTGGCTGCGGCCGTAGGGGCTGTCGCTACGCTGGCCGGTGCCGCCACATCAGCTTGGTCCACGCTGGCTGCGGCCGGGCTAGCTGGTATTGAAACCACGTTGCTATCAATTATTGTCGTTCGCGCCGCCCACCAAGATTTCGCATCTGCTTCAACCAGCGATGGAGTGACGCGCATGCCTGGGGCGTGATTTGCGCCGGCAATCTGTTCATGAATTTCGTTGACCAAGGCGCTAAAGCGCACTTGTTCGTCCGTGGTGACCGTAACCTCGGTGCCTACCGGCATTGGGGTGGCGACTTCCAAATAGCCATTGTTTGCGGTTACTGCGGTCAGCTTGACCCGCCGGGCCAGTTCGATCCCTCGGTACGTGAGATCCACAAAGCTCTCGATCATGACCGTATCTTACCATGCCCAGTGTGAATATTGCACCACAGGTACCGGAGCCAAAAATTAACAACTTCGGCATTCCCACCAGGCAACCGTTAGGTGTTAACCGGTTGTCTGAACGTTCACCAGTTCTATGCAGCGTGGGCAAAAAAACTAACAACTCTGGGAAAAAGCGGCATATGCGGCATTTATGTCAGGCTTTTCAACATTCCTGGACGTTTCAACCGTTAACAAGCTGACACCTCATTCGCTCATTCCTGAAGTATTTCGTGGTGTTTCGATCTGGCTTTGAATCTGGCACGAAGAATGCTTATATCCGTTTCGACTTTGTAATTTCGTACTTGGAGGATCACATGAAAAAGTTCATTTATTGTCTTGGGCTCTGTTTGGGCCTCGCGCTCACCGCTTCTGGCTGTGAATTATACCTAGGTGAACATAATGGTAGTGGTCGCGACCCGGGCTCATGGGTCGAATGCCGCAATGACGGCGCGTACCAATGTACGCTCGATGGTTGCTACTGGTTTTCATCA
>JAYWHS010000356.1:0-4460 GCA_043777635.1 Kofleriaceae bacterium
GATCTTCCACCGATCGATCGCAGCCAAAACCGTGCGTTGTTTTTTGGCGTTTGGAATTCCGGCCGCGGATGGCACATTTGAAAAAATCCAAGGAAACAACTGCCAATCACCGCGAATCCAGCGGTGCATCCGCATCGCGAACGTTGCATAACTTTCCGGATAATTTTCAAACAACACAATGTCGGTGGCTAGCGCCGTCCGACCGTGGATGCCTTCAAATAGATCATGACTCACCAGTGAGTTCTCGGGCACCCGACCTTCGACGCTGCGCATAAATGCGTCAACGTCGTAGATACCTTTGCCACAATAGATGCCAGCTCCGAAAACATCTTGATAAAACTCAGAGCAAGCGTTGGTGTAGATATCGAACCCGACATCACCGGCAAATACCCGCGAAAACAACGATGCGCGGGCGTGTGAAGGCGAGGTTTCGATACGCGGCTGGACAATCGTATAGCCAGCGACCACGCGTCCGGTGGCTTCATCAAATACCGCCCGATTCAAAGGGTGCGCTAGCAAACCAACCAAACGCCGGGCGCTACCAACGGGCAGCTCGGTATCGCCGTCGAGTGTAATTACAAACCGCACATCCAACAGGCTAGCGCGGTCGCCAGCGTGCCGACAAAAACTGGTTATTTCACTGCCACGCAGCCAATGATTAAGTTCATCCAGCTTGCCGCGTTTGCGCTCCCAACCCATAAAGCGTTGTTCGTTTGCGTTCCAGCGCAACTCGCGATGCAACAGATGAAACGGACCTCGGCCATCGCGCCCGTGTTTTATATTGAGCGCCGTGATGTGGGTTTCAAGCAGATCGAGCAACTGGGTATTTTGCGGGGCGACCTGAACCTTAACGTCCAGGTCATCCGTCAACAACGCGAATTGCAAGTGTGGATCAGGGTTCGACAGATAATGTAGTTCAATTTGTCGAATCATCGCGGCGACGTCGGTCAGGCGCCCGAGCAGCGTAGGAATCACCACCAGCGTGCGCGCGTCGCTCGGCAAGCCTTTGCTAAAATCCAATTTGGGCAGCACGGCGGGCGGCAATAAGCGCGCGAAGAAGATGTGCATCATGGCAACCGCCAACGCGGACGCTGGCACGATCGCTAACAATCCACCGACAACGCCAATCACCGTCGACGAAGCAGCGGCAAGATAGAACACAACTGCTGCAACCGGCACCATGGTCAGGGCCAACAGCGGGATGAAGTACGAGGCGATCGGCCATCGGACAACGCCGCGCCGCACCCGCTCCATACCAACGGCATGATAGCCAATGCGTCGTTCTAACGCTGGCCGGCCTTCGGCCACCAAATAGCAGCCAAGCGAACCGCGTCGAGGATCGCCGCTCTGTTCGAAGGCAAGCGCAATGGCAGCTGCGGCGACATCTTGTTCGGACACCCGCGTTGCCCACGCCAAGGCCTCCACAATTTTGCGATAGACATCACACGTCGCAAAATCCATCTGACTATAGGTCTGCGAAGGATCCGTCCGCAAAATGGCATCGACGCGATTGGTGTTTTCAAAGAAAACTTTCCAATCAATTTCGTCGAGCACGCGCAGCGCGCGGACCGACCGTTCCACACCGACGTCCGGTGGCATGCCGGGCGTCACGGCAACGCCAGCTTTGGCTACGCCGTCGCGCGGTGGCCCAACCACCGAGAGAAAGCCAAGCAATTGTTGCAGGACCGCCGCACGTAACATGGTCGGCAGCGCCCAGATTTCTGCGATGGTCAACGCCGTGGTCGCTTGATAGCGGTCGATGAATTGCCGTAGCTCTCCGACATCGATCCGCATTTCGCCGGTGGCAACATACTGCTCAGCGATCACGGCGATGCGAAAACGGCCCTTCGACGGTCCTGCTGCAAGTTGCGGCAACCGATTACGAAACCCAAGCGGTAACTCCTCAGTGATTTGCCGCGCGACTCGTCGCAACAAGTAGTAGTTATCAAAAAACCACTCACCAGCCACGCGCAGTGATTCGCTAGGTGAACTATTGCCGTGCCACGCCGCATGCGCCTGCGCCAACCGGCGCGCAATCGGAACATCGAAGGCGGTGTTAAAATATCCGGTGGCACGCACAACCTCGCGCTGAGCTTGCGCCCAGGCGTCGGTCTCGGCAGAGCTAATGGGTGTTTGAATCGCAGGGTGTTCGTTGACCGCCGTTGGGTTCAAACGCGGGCCAATGCAGGCTGCTGACGCACAAACGAAGTAGGCTGCGGGTGGTCCAATGCAGCGGGCACGGCTGCCGGCAGATCTTGCAGCACCAAGATCGCCGCGTTGGCGTACTTGAGCAAATACGTCGGCATACTGCCCAACGGCTGCGCGCTGTTACAGGCTGCACCGTGGGCCGTTAGCACCACTAGGTCGGCTTGCATCGTCTGCGATAGTTCGAGCAGATGTTGCCGCGGATCAGCATGGCGAACCACGACGGTGCGCGCATTGACGCCATCGTTGCGCAAGCGCAGCGCAATTGCATCGAGGTAAAGCTGGGCGGCGCCTTCGACGCGTTTCGCAAGGCGTTGCGCGAGCGCCATATCGAGCATGTCGTACAGCGGTGCGGTTACTTGCGGTGCTTGCACCACATGGGTCAGCACAACCTCCGACTGATTGTAGTTTGCCATGCGGGCCACCGCAGGAATGATGCTCTCAGCACGCGATGATCCGTCGAGCGGCACCAGAATTTGCCGCAGCATTCCGGCGCCGTTTGGCTGCGCAACGCCATGCGCAACCAACACCGACCGCCCTAGCGAAGCAAGCACTTGGTCGAAGGTGCTGCCACGATTGGGCGCAGGTGGTCCAAGCACGGTTACGTCGGCATCTAGTTCGCGGGCGAGCGCAACGATGCGCGCAGCAGCCGAGCCTTGTTCGATGCGCAATTCAACCGATGCACCGCTCGCTTGCGTGAGCGTGGTTCGCTGGCTTTCCAAATAGTGCTGAACTTGCTGGCGCGAGATTTCCCAACCTAATGGATCACTTGACGTCGCACCAGCGTAGCTCGGTGCGTAGGGCTGCATCACGTGCACCAAGACAATGTGGCTGCCGTAGATCTGGGCGAGTGCAACACCATAAGGGATGCAGGTTTCCGACGACGCGGTGCCATCTAGACACAGCAAGATTCGATGTGGTCGCTGAGGTGCCGAAGCTAATGCCGTCATAGAAGTTGTGCCCATATCGTTTATATTTGCAATGCGCGGGCCACAACGTTGCAAACCGAGCTGGCTCGCGAAGGCTCGCTAGGAGGCTGCAACTGCGCTACGGCTGCGCTTGAGGCGACTTGATCTGTTGCAAAATCTTGGACCAGGTTGCCACCTGCACAGATTTTTTAGGCAGCACCTGCCCCATGGTCACAGCGCTGGCGCCTGCGGTGCGCACGCCTTGCGCAAGATTTTCAAGATCAATGTACTGGTCGCCTGCGCTGAGCTTAGGAGCGGTTTCAGCAGCGCTTACCGCGCTTACTTCGTCGTCGGAAAGCAGCTTCAAAATTGCATCACGGGTTACATAATCAGTGCGTTTATCGGTTTTCATGCGTGATCCTTGGAATGCGGTTGCACACGTTGCAACCATGCTGCAAGTACTGCATGGCGCATGCCCACGCGTGGAACGGTGAGGCGTGTCGGGCGGCCGGTTATGGTTGTGGCATTGCCGCTCACTGTGGCGTAACGGTCGGCCTCGATGATACAGGCGTCGGTTTCTGCCGACGACAAAGTCGCCGGCATGCAGCCCACCGCACGTTACGCGCGCTGGTTTCGGGGATCATCCATTCGACGGCGGCCGAGCGGTTTGAGGTGGCGCAATAACTGCAACGGTTGGCGCCATGACCTCCATCGCTGAGCCAAACATCGTCCGCAATCATTCATTTCCGACCCGGCGATGGATCATTGGTGGGATTGTTGTATTTTTTTCGCTGTTGGTGATCGGTTCCATCACTACCTACAATCGCTTAGTCACCCTCGAACAAGGCGTGCAGGCTGGCTGGGCCGAAGTTGAAAATACGTACCAACGGCGCGCCGATCTAGTGCCCAATTTGGTCAACACGGTGCGCGGTGCCGCAGCCTTCGAAAGCGAAACCCTGCTTGCCGTCACCCAAGCGCGTACCCGCGTTACCCAAGCCTCGGGCCCAGCGTCGGGCCGCGCACCTGGGTCTACGCCAACTGCTACGCCTGAAGCATTTGCCAACTATCAACAAGCCCAGGATGGCTTATCGACATCGCTGTCGCGTTTGATGGTTGTCGTCGAGCGTTACCCAGAATTGCGCGCCACCCAAAACTTCCGCGATCTACAGTCGCAACTCGAAGGCACCGAAAATCGCATTGCCGTTGCGCGCATGCGTTTCAACGAAGCCGCGCAAGCCTTCAACGCCAAACGCAGCAGCTTTCCAACCGTGCTTATCGTCAACGTCATGGGTAGTCGCTTCCGCAGCAAACCCTATTTCGCAGCGGCCCCTGGCGCGCAGAGTGTGC
>JAYWHS010000357.1:0-4457 GCA_043777635.1 Kofleriaceae bacterium
CCGACGATGCCGGGGTGGTGGATCACATGCTCACCATGTACGGCCACTTGACGGGTGATGAATTGATTGTGCTCACCCACGCCGAACAACCTTGGATCGCGACACGCCGTGGCCTGCCTTCAACCGCCAAATCCAATGCAGCAATCGCACCGCCGCTCATGCGGGTCTACTATGCCGCGCTTTGGCAAGATGCTTGCGAAAGTAACGCCGCTCTCAATGACCCGCCCGCCTTTACCGGCAGCGTTGATGAATTGGCCGCGCAGCTCGCGTGATTCGGGTCAGCTATTCTTCACTGGTCATCACGGCATTGCGTTCGATGTCCAGTCCTGACAAACAAACAGCCTTGGCGCTAATGAGGCTGATCGAAAGCGACCCGCGCGGATTTCAAGGTGCGAAAGCCCCGCCTCCGCCGTCGGCACCTGGCTTGATGAGCGCTTTACTTGATTCAAGTGCGTTACCGGGTTGATGTTGACTTCGATGGAGTCGAACAATTGCGATTCGTGAAGGTTCTGGTCGTGCCAAACTATCCTGCTGACTTCTAGCAAATTCCGGGTACGGCTGGGTAGGCAGGTTTTCAGAGCGGACACATTCGCGTTGCTTTCGGCACGTTAGGCTGTGATGTCGAATCCCTTTTCCCGCTCCAGTTCACGACACGTAAAAAAGCCGACCCTCGGCTTTTTCGTTTCGACACCACCGCAGCCGGTTGCGTCGTAGTTTGGTCTTCGGCCTAAAGGCTACGCAGCGCGGCGACGGCGAGCAACCAGGCCGAAGGCAAGAGCTAGCAATGCCAAGCCAGCGCCCGACGACGAGTGCGACGCTGCGCAGCCGCCTTGGATTTCGCCGCCTTGAACGCCGCCGCCGTTGCCGCCGCCTGGGCCGGTTGGGTCAACCGTGAACGCCACGGTGCGGCTGGTGACTTGGCCATCTAAGTCGGTCGCGTTGAGGTCAATCGTATGTTCACCGTCGGTTAAGCCGGTGACTTTGAAGGTGAATGGGCCGGTGGTTTTAACCGCTACCGACTCGCCATCAACGAACAGTTCAACATCGGCCAGATCGTCGTCGACAACTTGCGCCGTTACAGTAAACGCAGCAGCTACGGTGGCGCCGTCTTGTGGAAAATTGATCTGCGCCATCGGTGCGACGTTGCTGCCACCGGTGCCACCGCCGCCGGTGCCAGGGGCGCCGTACAACAATGCCACGCCGTCTTTGTCGCGCTGGGTAAACGACAAGTCGGCAGAGGTGCCATTGCACTGCGGGTAGTGCATCACCGACGCCGCGTCATACGAGGTGAGCGGGCGAAAGTTATTATCTTCGACGCATTCGGTGGCATTTGATTCCGGCCGAATATGTTCATGGCGAAAGCCAAGGATGTGGCCGAACTCGTGAGCGACGATGTTTTTGAGTGGCACGTTGCCCCCGCCGCCAGTGAACGAGGTGTTGTCGAACAACACGTTGCGCACATCGCGCGCATCATTAGGAAAAAACGCCCGCGCAAGATATTGGCCGTTGGCGTTGACTGGATTGACATCAAACAACACCGCGTTGTTGGTTGCGGTGCAGTTGCCGTCTTGCGCCGTCAGGTGGACAAATTTTACGTCTGCGAATTTTTCCCAACCGTTTTCGGTGGCTTCGATAATCGCTTGTTCCACGGCGGCTTTGTTGGCGCCAAAGCGCGTGCTCACGCAGTACGTCAAATTGAGGCGCTGGGTTGCATCCCATTTCATGTCGGCGCCACCGTTGGTGTACACCGAGAGTGCGCCGCCGCCCGAGGCTTGCCACAGTTCGCGCAGCCGCTGTTCGGTGGCATAGGGCTGGTCGCCACCCACCACGTAGACCCCGCCAGCCCATGGCTCTTTGTAGGTCTGGGCTTTGAACTCTTCAAACGTCAGCCCAGCGGTTGACCCCAGCTCAGGAGTTTCGGTGCAAGCGGCTACGGCCACCAGACTCACAACAACTAGGCTGCCGAATTTCCCCATGCCATCCCTATTACAAGAGCGGTGCCAAGTCGGGATTGTTTGATTTCAGTTAGTTACATAACTTTTAGCCGCTGGTGCGTACTCACACCACTGCAAACAGTCCCATGCACTCGTTGGCGATTTGGTCGCGGCAATGTAAGCCTTGGTGGGCCAACGTGCGCAGCGCGACCTGATCGCCGCTGGCCGGATTTTCACAGGGTAAAGAGACTATCTTGGCCGGTTAGGCATGTGCAGGCCTGCGACGTACAACCATGCCGAATACCAGCGCGAGCAATGCCAACCCAGCGCCCGAGCCATTGCGCGATGCAGTGCAGCCGCCTTGGATTTCGCCGCCTTGCACGCCGCCGCCGGTTGGCCCCACGAGGCCGGAACGGTCGACCGTAAACCCAACACTACGGCTGGTAACTTGGCCTTCGGCATCGGTCGCGTTGAGGTCGATCGTGTGATCGCCGTCCGCTAGGCCGGTAACTTTGAACGTGAACGGCCCCGTGGTTTTGACTGCAACCGATTCACCGTCCACAAACAATTCAACATCCTGCAAATCGTCGTCGACGACCTGCGTTGTCACGGTAAACGTCGGAGCGACCGTGGCGCCATCTTGCGGGAAGTTGATCTGTGCCATCGGCGCGGTGTTGCTGCCCGAGTTGTCACCACCGCCAGTGCCCGGTGCGCCATACAACACCGCTGCACCGTCTTTGTCGCGCTGAGTAAATGACAAGTCAGAGGAGCTGCCATTGCACTGTTCGTAGTGCATAACCGAGCCCGCATCGTACGCGGTCAGCGGACGAAAGCTGTTGTCCTCGACGCAACCGGCATCGCCGCTGGCATTGGATTCCGGTCGAATATGTTCGTGGCGAAAGCCAAGGATGTGACCAAACTCATGGGCGACTAGGTTCTTGAGTGGCACGGTTGGTAAATTGAACGAAGTGCTTTTGAACAACACGTTGCGATTGACACGCGCGTCATTGGGGAAAAACGCGCGCGCCACATAGGGCTCAGCGTCGGAAGTCGGATTAATGTCGAACAACACGGCGCCGTTGGCTGCCGTGCAGTTGCTATCTTGGGCGGCAACGTGGACAAATTTCACGTCGGCGAATTTTTCCCAACCGTTTCGGGTGGCTTCGATAATGGCTTGTTCTAAGACTGCCTTATTGGCACCAAATCGCGTGCTTACGCAGTACGTCAAATTGCGCCGTTGGGTGGCGTCCCACTTCACATCGACGCCACCTTCGGCCATAACTGAAAGCGCGCCTCCGCCGGTGGCTTGCCAAAGTTCGCGCAAGCGCTGTTCCGTCGCGTACGGCTGGTCGCCATCAAGTACATAGACACCACCTTCCCAAGGTTCTTTGTACGTCTGAGCTTTGAATTCTTCAAACGTCAGCCCAGCCGTCGATCCGAACTCCGGTGTTTCGGCGCATGCCATTACCGTAACTAAACTCACCAAAGGTAGCCGACAGAATTTCCCCATGATTGCGGCTCTTACAAAACCAATGCCAACTGTACACCGTGGAATTCACACTAGTTACGTCGTCGTGGCGTCGTGATGCAACCTGGCGCAACTGCAAACAGTCCCAGTCAGGTCGTCGCGCGCTCACAACCGTGCACGACAATCGTATTTCGGGCGTCATGCAAATTGAAAATTTTCTTACGGTTCCATCGCGCGACCTAACCTTCAAAAAATTGGGCTCGAAAGCGCGGAGCTTTTCATGCGAATCATCGGAATCTTGCGCCCGGTGGGCAGGCTAAGCTCTTGGCGTTGCAACACAACAAAGCCCAGGTTTTGGTAAAACGCTTCAGCTTCAAGGGAGGAAAAACACAGGAACTCAGAAATTCCAACCTTGTGCGCTTCGGCGAAAATATGCCGCATGAGCGCGCGACCCACGCCTTGCCCTTGCGCGCGGGGAGCAACGGTTAGATTGCGAATATGACCAAGCCCTGGCGTGACAGCTTGGTACCAGGCTCATCGATAGACCACCCGCCACAGCCCAAACCTCGCCAGCCACTTCGGCAAAATACTAGCGCCCAAGGCTGAGCAAATCGCCCCGCTACAGCTGCCCTAAGCCCTCATTTTCAGTGCCGGCAAAGGCCGCGTCAATGATCGGCTGCAACCGTGGAATGTCGTCGCTGCCGGCGGTTTTGATGAGCATCATGGTGAAGCTTGGAGTTGCTGCTGGCGCTGTGAGCATAGGCCATCGCGTGTGCGCAGGCGAGCAGCCATCGTACGGTTGCGCATTCCAACCCAAAAGATGTGAGGCGCATGGACGAGCCGGAATAGTTGGGCCGGCCACAGCGTTGATTTACCATGCAGCGGGTGAGCATTGGAGCGATCGACCTGGTTGGCACCCCTGTGTTCGTTGTGGGCAGCGAGGCCCCGGTGGGGGCACCGATCAATCAGTCATTTTGCCAAGGCACCGATGCGCAATACCCGCTGGCCAAAAGCGAAGTCGCCAAAATCACGTTTTACGAAGGTGGCGCGCGCGG
>JAYWHS010000358.1:0-4442 GCA_043777635.1 Kofleriaceae bacterium
TTGACCTGCGCCCCCATCCGTTTCATGGCGAGTGGAACTACGCCATTTTTCCAACATCAGCGCCATAGCGGATCTTCTTATTTTTACTCAGACCCTAACTAAACCACGCAGCATCGTTTGCCGGTTTTTCATTTCGCGGACCAACACCAACGGATTATCGCGGGCACGGCTAAGTGCAGCTTCTAAGGTTTTTTGCGCCTTCGCAAATTCACCATTTGAAAACGCTCGACTCCCACTATTGATTTCGGTGGCGAACGCCTCGTTGGTGAGGGTGGAATCAACTAAACCAGGTCGCCAGACATGTGCCGCCAGCTTCGTGCGAATCGCCTCAGGCGTTGCAATGCTTTCGAAAGGGAGCACGCTGCGCAGCCTGATCATAACTTGCTCGACTTGCGCAGGCCGACTCTCGCCAACGTTTAATTCCAACACCAGCCGCTGCGCAGCCGCAGGGGACGAGCACAAGACGATGAATGCAACAACAGCTAACCGCAGTCGCGCGTTGCCACCTATAGGGTTCGTTGGTCGATACATACGTTATGGCTTGTACTCGTCGGCACCGAGATCGCATAGCGCATTGAATGGTCGTGCGTCTCTGTCAATATCATTGCCCGGACAGTTCGTTAATCCGGGCACGTCGCGCACCGTAGCCGGCGATGCCGCCGTCAGGTGGAAATCAAGTGTGTTGACATTCGCGAAGCCCAGGGTATTGGCAGCGCTCCCAGCATTCACGAATGAATCAGGAAAAGTACACGCACCTGCGGTCTGAGCGCCAAAAACTGTTCCTGTATCATTTCCACTAATAATGTTTCGTGCACCCGCAAAATTCGACACTGAGCAATTCACACCAGGCGAATTCAGCGCGATCGCTGTCTGATGGTTAAACACTACCGTATTCTGCGTAAACTCATTAGTTGTCGCGCTCGATGACATTTGCACCCCACCGAAACCTGAGCCGTTCACAGCGCCATTGCCATTCGACGCAATGAAATTATTGACCAACTTGAAGGTACTGTTAGTAATCGAGATGCCGCCGCCCGTATTTCCTGTCACCGTCGACCCTGTCACCGTCACCGTGCCACCGTTCGTTATGAGACCCGCTTCGCGACAGCCGGTAATATTACCGCGCGTCATGGCGAACGTGGTGTTAGCACTCACCTGCACCCCGTATCCAACATTCACGCCAGAGGCATTCGCAATCGTCAAATCATACACCTCAACTGTCGCTGCACCCGTCGTGGTTAGCAACGTGCCGTTGCTGGTGCTGCTTAACTCGGCATTCGGTGCCGCAAAAAGCTTTACCGCACGGCCAATGCTGACCCGATCATCCACTGCCCCTGTTACTTTCACAAGCGCCTTCGGCGTCGCGATGGCCAACGTGACGGTCTTGCACGGTGCATTCTTGGTACACGTCACGCCTGCGCCGCTCGTGCCATCGACATATGCCACATCACCTTCGACGGCACAGCTACCATCTGGCAAGCACACCTCCGAGGCGCATTCACTGTGCGCCGTGCAGCCGCGACAGGTTTTCTCGCTGCCACACACAGGCTCCACACCGATGCATAAGTCTTTGCTTGTCGTCGTGCACTCGACACAGGTATCTGCCACCATGTCGCACGCAGGCGTTGCGCCGGTGCAAATGGCGGGCGTCGCTTTGCAACCGGTCGGCGGGCCATCGATCGGCGCATCGACTAAATCTTTACAGTTCGTATGCGGCGCATCGCCGCAGTAATTTGAATTTACGTGCTCGCAGCCGAGCAAGCCGAGCACCGCGAATAGAAAAACGTTTCTTACATGTTGCATCGTCATCTCCTTAAAACGTTCCCGAAACGCCCGCGAGCGCGCCACCCGGAGTTAGCGCCATCACTGGCGCTGTTGTCGACTTCGTGCGCCGCCACCAAATATACCCGCCTACCCCAACCAATGCTCCGCCCGCTATCAATGCGACGCCTGGGATAATTGTCTCGCGGTACACGCGAGGTTGATCCTGCGTGCGGGGTGCGTCGACGGCTGGCTCATTCAAAAAAAGCAGCGCCACCCCACCAATGATCGTCGCGCCGCCCAGCCCCATGGCCGCATACGCTAACGTCGGCGTGCTGCTGCGTGCATCACCCGCAGGTTTCAACGTAGTTGGAAATGCTACGTTGCCGACTGTTCCGCTAGCTAGTTTTTGCAAAACGACTGACACCTCGGCAGTTTGTCCCTCGATGCCGTCGATCTTGCGGACCTCAGACTTGTAACCTTCAAGGGTTAACTCCACGGTGTGAGGTCCAGGCGCAATATACATAGTGCTATTAGTCGCCCCGGCCGGTTCATTATCCACCACCACACCCGCGCCCGTCGGCGTTGAACTAACTTTGAGCGCAGTAAGCTCACTCGCAAGTGCCGCACGGTTCAGCAGTTCACTAATCAGCGTAGTGGTTGTTGAAGTCATAACATCAGCCACACAGTGATCGCAAAATCCGCGATCAACCTGAAACGTTTTACCATCGGTATACGCCAAACTTACCGTGACCACGCGGAGCACACTGCCATCTGGATTTCGTTCATCGGACAACGCCAGCACGGCGACACGACGCAACTTTTTGGGCCGCACGAGCGCACTCACGCAGCCCTGCGGATCTGGCGACGCCAAGCACTGCAACAGCGCTGCTGTTTCTTTTGGAGTTAAGAGAGGCCCGCCGCCATCGACGATTTGCCATTTGGCTGCGCGCAATCGCGTCGCGGCCGCAGCCATGGCAATTTTTGCATCTGGCGCATTTGCATCGCCGCTAAAGACCACGGCATCAGAGTCGGCCTGCGCGGCGGCCGCGCCCATCATAATCCCGATTAAACATAAAATTGCTGTAACTTTCATCATCACTCCTTGCTGCTCATTCTTGCCACGTGCGGCTAATTGACTGCGATTTCCCGGCGATAATCCGCACGCGGATGGTTTCCGTTCGATCATTTGGACCTGTAAGTTTTACGGTGTGATCGCCGACACTCAGTTGACGTCTCACGGGTGCAGCACCAACCAGCACCCCATCGATCACTACATCCGCAAACGGATCTACGCGAACAACAAGGGTGCCCTTAGTTGCTACCGCAACGGGCAGCGTTGGCGGCACATTTGAAGGTGCTGCATCAGCGACGGTCACTACAGCGACAGCCGGCCGCGCGTCGATCGGCGCATTGACGACAAGCGGAACTGCCGCCGCATCGACAGCAATTTTTGCCACGACGAGCGGAGCATCGATGTGAGGCGCACTAGCTGTTACGGCGACGGGCGCATCAAGGCTTGGAACTGGCTGGCTCGCCGGCGGCGGCAGCGGCGCGATATTCGTAGCATCGAACGTTCGCGCTACCGTCGCTGCGACTGCGGGCCCACGGTGGCGCAAACGTTCAACCAGTACGCCGATACTCAGGCAGGCGATGGCGGCAGCGATCGTTACTGCCCACCGCGTTTTACGCGCAAGCTGGGCGGCCCGCGTCGAAGCTGCGGCGGCCGCGCGCCATTGCATCGCGGCCGGGCCAATGGCGGCAGAAATCGTTTTCGCCGTCGGGGCCAACGCGCTGCGCGCTAAACGCGGCGCAACATAGGCTAACATCGCGTCACCGTTGGGCACGCCCGCCGCAAAACGTGCCACTAGTTCTTTGACAGTCTGAATCCGCTTTTCGCGATCATGCACGAGGCCATCCATGATCGCGTCGTCGCAGGCTTTTGGCAACTCAGGGCGCAACGTGTTCGGCCGTGGAATGGGCCGATTATTAGCGACACTTTCAATCAGGTGATACAGCGAATTACCCGGATACGGCCGCCGCCCCGTTGTCATTTGATACAGCACCGACGCCAGCGCGTACACATCGGCGCGATGATCGACCGCGCCCGAACCGTGCTCAGCGTCGCATTGCTCTGGCGCCATGTACCCTGGGCTGCCCATGAGATTTTTGGTACCTGGCCGCGCGTCGAGCTTATCGAAGTGCAATTTAGCGATACCGAAGTCACCGAGCCGCGAGCGCAGTGGACTGCCTGGTTCCTGCACTAACAAAATGTTCGCGGGTTTAATATCACGGTGGGTGATCTTGGCTTCATGATGCGCTTCGTCGAGCACCGATGCCACCGGGCCAATCAGATTCACGATTTCATCAAGCGGCAGCGCACCTTTGCGCGCGAGTAATTCTTCTAGCGAACCACCCGAGCAATACTCCATCAGCATGTACATGCGTCCATCGGGCAAGTGCCCGGCATCGAACACCTTCACGATATTGGGATCATGAATCTTGCCGGCCGCGAACACCTCGGCGCGAAAGCGCGACATCGATTCCGGATCCTCCGAGCATTCAGCAAGTAACACTTTCACCGCAGCCGGCTTGCCCGCCAACATTTGCGACGACGCAAGATAGACCGCACCCATGCCGCCTTCACCCAATAGTTTGGTGATCACATACGAGCCACCAAC
>JAYWHS010000359.1:0-4433 GCA_043777635.1 Kofleriaceae bacterium
CCTTTGACCAAGCCGGTTGCCCGCGCCGTCATGAAATCGGCCAAAATCGTAGCGTCGGGCATTGCCACCCGTTCCACCGACGAATGCGAAATATCGCGTTCGTGCCACAGTGCTACGTTTTCAAAACCGGCTTGCGCGTACGACCGCAACAGCCGCGCCAAACCACACAAGTTCTCCGACAAAATCGGGTTTTTCTTATGCGGCATCGCCGATGAACCTTTTTGGCCAACGCCAAAACCTTCTTCGGCTTCGCCGACTTCGGTGCGTTGCCAATGCCGTACGCCCAAGGCAATTTGCTCGATCGCTGTGCCTAGCATGGCAAGCGCAGTGAAAACTTCAGCATGGCGATCACGCGCCACAATTTGGGTGGCCACGGTTTCGGGCCGCAACCCCAACACAGCGAGTGCTGCGGCTTCAAAGCCTGGCTCCAAGTTGCCATAGACGCCAACCGCACCGGCGACTTTGCCCACGGCAATGCCGTCGACCGCACGGCTCAAGCGTTCAGCACTGCGCGCCACTTCGGCGTGCCAGCGCGCAAAGACTACGCCCACGGTAATTGGTTCGGCGTGAATGCCATGCGATCGGCCGATGCACGGCGTAGCTGCTTGTTCACACGCTCGATCCGCGAGCGCGGCTAACAGACCTTGCACTTCGGTTTGAATCAAGCGCAGCGCCGTCACAGTTTGCAGCGCCAGACATGAATCCAACACATCCGACGAGGTCATGCCGAGATGCAACCACCGCGCTGGCTCACCAGCCAATTCTTCGACGTGGGTCAAAAATGCAATCACATCGTGTCGTGTGGTGGCTTCGATTTCCAAAATGCGCTCGGCATTGAGCTTGCCAGCGGCCCGCTCACGCACGATGGCCGCGGTACCGACGGGTACGCGCCCAACTTTTTCCATCTCGCTGCACACAGCGAGTTCGATGTCGAGCCAATGCGCAAATCGCGTGGCGTCAGTCCAAATGTCAGCGAGCTTGGGGCGGCTGTAGCGGGAAATCATCAGAACTCCCTAAGGCGAACCGAGGCTGGCTCGCGAGGCCTATGTACGCGGCAAACCGCCGAAGATCAACCGCAGGCAAGGGCAAAACCGCGCATGATCCGAGCCAGTTTGCAATCGCAGCACTAGCGGCCGGTCGAACCAAAGCCGCCGGCGCCGCGCTCGGTTGCCGTGAGCGTGGTGACGATCTCGATTTCGGCTTGTGCAACCGGCGCAATGACCATTTGCGCGATGCGCATACCACTGCGAATTTCGACGGTTTCGCTACCAAAATTCACTAACAACACGATCACTTCACCGCGATAATCAGCATCAATGGTGCCAGGCGCATTGAGCACTGTCACACCGTGATCGCGAGCCAAACCAGATCGCGGCCTGACTTGTGCTTCGTATCCGATAGGTAGTTCTAACGCCAACCCGGTGCCCACGCTGGCCCGTGCGCCGGGCGCAAGCATGATGGTGGCAGGTAAATCCGCGGTGAGATCAAGCCCAGCCGCCGCCGCGGTACCGTACGACGGCACCACTGCAGTTTCGCGCAGCTTACGAATTTTGAGCAACATGCCTCGAACATAACTGATGACTCCGACAGTGCGACGAACCAAGGACGTTTCCCTTCGGTAAGGTCGAAAAAACACGCCAGGCCAGCTACGTGCAGGTGTCGCTAGCCAGCTTACATTAAGCGGTGTCGCAGCAGCGTGGCGGTTGGTCTACGGTGTCCGGCATTCGGACACATTGGCCCGATCCAGGACAGCAGTGTCCCAACGGCGGACAGCCCGCAAAACAAGTACGATTTTCTGCGGTGAATTTTGCCGAGTCGCTGATAAGCGAAGGATGGGAATACCTCGCCAAGTTTTGCCTGGTCGGTTTTACAATCTGACGCGGCGCTGTGTGAACCGCATGTTTTTGCTGCGGCCTGACGAGCAGACCAACAACAATTACTTGTACTGCCTGATTTTGGCGGCGATTCGCTTCAACGTTGTGATCATCGCAACCTGCGCCGTTTCAAATCATCACCACACCAACCTGTGGGATCGAGATGGCCGGCTGCCAGAGTTCGTGCATTATTTCCATGCGTTGTTGGCGCGCTGCCAAAATTGTTATCGTGGCCGCTGGGAGAATTTCTGGGCCAGTGGTGGGCCGTCGGCAGTCGAGCTGGTGGATCCAGGCGATATCGAGCGTGCGGTGGTGTACACGCTCACCAATCCGGTGAAGGATTTTCTCGTTGAAGAAGTGACCCAGTGGCCGGGCGTCAACAGTTGGAGCGCGTTGCGCGCTAACCGTGCGCTTACCGCCACGCGGCCGCGGCATTTCTTCCGCAAGCGCATGCCGGCGCGGGTCGAGTTGAAGATGGTGGTGCCTGCTGAGGCAGGCGTTGGCAGCCACGGTGAATTCGTCGAGCGCGTCGGTGCGCAGATCGCCACCGTGGAAGATGCTTGTCGGCAGGAACGCAATGCCACCGGTCGCCGCATCCTCGGCCGACGTGCCGTATTGCAGCAATCGCCGTTTGATTCGCCAACCTCCTCGGCACCGCGTCGGCGACCTTCGCCCCGCGTCAAATGCGCTGACAAATGGCGCCGCATTGAAACCCTCGCCCGCAACCGCGCTTTCGTCGCTGCGCACCGCGAAGCCCGCCTTGCGTGGATAGCTGGCAAGCCGCACGTCTTTCCGCCCGGCACCTGGGCCTTGCGGCATTTGGTCAAGCCCGATGCCCGCGCCGTCCCCGTCGACCGCGCCTCCACGTTCGCCGACCACGACCTGTAGTCGCCGCACTCCGCAAAATCTACCGCCCTCCCCGACGTTCGCTGCCCGCCTCGTCGGCGCTAGCATTTTCGGCCTCTTGATTTCGGCGAATTTCGCACACGATCAGCGCGGCAAACTGCCCAGTTTTGCCCGCGTTTCACTCCGTAATCCGCTGCGCGCCTCCGGATTGCTGGCACTTGCGTTGCGCTCGCTTAACGAACCCCGTTCGGGATCTTTGGATCTTTTGCGTTTCGTTGCGAAATCCGCGCGCACTCCGCGTTCAAGTCGCTGCGCGCCTCCGGATTGCCAACGCTCGCGTGGCGCCCACTTAACGAACCCGGTTCGGGATCTTTGCCGCCCGTTGCCACGCTTTGATGCGGAGTTTATCGACCCCGATCGCCGTACTGATCTCGCGCCATGTGTGACCACCCGCTTGCGCCCGCGCCACCCACGCAAGTATTGCCGTGCGCAACTCGGTCGACGGCCGCCACATCCGGCCCCGCGTTTGCTGTTTCAGTCGCTGTATATCTTGTAGTTGTTTGTCCATCGGCGCGAGCTACGCACTCGCCGCCGGCCACGTCCAGACGGGCCACGGCGAGCATTTACGTTCTCTCGTTCCGTCGACCGCGCCAGCAAGTTCGCCGACCAAGCCTTGTAGTCGCCGCCCTCCGCAAAATCTGCCGCCCTGCCGACGTTCGCTGCCCGCCTCGTCGGCGCTAGCATTTTCGGCCCCTTGATTTCGGCCAATTTCACGCATTATCCGCCCTGCCGAACGCTCTGTTTTGCCCGCGTTTCTGTTCAAAATCCGCGAGCATTCCGCGCTTTTGTCGCTGCGCGCCACCGGATTGCCGACGCTCGCGTGGCGCTCGCTTAACTAACCCCGTTCGGGATCTACCGTTCGGGATCTACCCAGTTTGTCAGCATCACAAACCTCGTTCAGGAGCTTCTTGGAATTACTGATTCACCGCAGTTACGGTGCCGGGATTACCTTGGCCACCAGAGCCAGGCGTGAAGCAGTAATAGTAAGTTACTTCGTCAACTTGAACAGAAACTTTTGTTGCATGAGCGCCTGACATTAACCGCACGTTTGCACCATTGGGGATTCTATTGTCGCCAGCATCGCTGACCTCATCCCATCTCTGATCTACATATTCAATACTCACAATAGCCATTTCGTGCGCATAAAGGTCCGGGCCATGCCGAAGTGACTGTAAAACGTCGACGAACGCGATCAAATGCGGAGTTCCAGAATTGTCACACGTTCCGCGATCAGCCGCCCATTCAAAAGCCAGATTTGATGAATCAAGATTTGGGCAAGTAACAATCGGCAATCGCGTTGACGAAGCACCACAAGAAGCAGCCACAGCGACCATAGTCAAAGTTGTGAATGAAAATTTTCGACCCAGATTTTTTGCTTTCACGCTGTACTCCCTGAATTCAATTAGTGATGTTGATTCGGTTGAGGATGCCGTTACGTTGATCAGCGGTGAACGTCGCCCATTTGTTGATGAGAAACTGAGATTCGCGCATAAAATTGATTCCGGTCGGAGCTGCAGAGTGACCGAGTCCAAACATGTGGCCAAGTTCGTGATTCAACATATTTGCAGCCGAATAAACTTTACCTGCCTTTGTTGAAGCTCCGGTTAGCCAACTTGCTACAGCTTGTGCATTGATAAAGACAACGTTTCCTCG
>JAYWHS010000360.1:0-4431 GCA_043777635.1 Kofleriaceae bacterium
GCGACTACGATGCAAGCTCCTAACGAGGCCGATGCAACAACGGTGACAATCATGGGCGAGGCAAACGTTCGGCGCGGTGCGCGTGCTGACATGGCGTAAACCTAAACGGTGCGCCGTGCTGGCGCAAGACCATCCGGCTCAGGTACGTTCGAGGGTGATGGTGCATTCTGTTCGAATTGTGATGTTGATGGGGCTCGCGGCTTTGCTTGCAAGTGCGGCTTGCTCAGAAAAAACCTGTCTACAAGGACAGTGCGCTACACCGTGCAAGCAGCTCACGTTCACCTGTGACAATCCGGCGGTCAGCACGTTGTACATTGGCGCTGTCAAAGACGCACCTCCGGATCTCAAGCTCAAAGGCGGCAACGCCGGTGCCAACGATATTCTTTTTTCGAATGGCAACATCACCGCGGTAATGTCGCGGATCGATGCGCCCATTGATCTGGCGCCCACCGGTGGCAACTTGATCGACTACGGGCCCGCCGGTGGGCTCGACGATATTACGTTGGTGTATCAGCTCGCTGGCATTTTGCCCGACGATGCGTTTGCCTATACCCGGCTCGAAATCGACGACCAGCGCCCGGATTTTGTTGCGATCACGGTGACTGGCACTCTCGACGGCCGGCCC
Organism: Kofleriaceae bacterium; assembly: GCA_043777635.1. Lineage (GTDB taxonomy): Bacteria > Myxococcota_A > Polyangia > Haliangiales > Haliangiaceae > JABFXX01. The sequence goes on from JAYWHS010000360.1 coordinate 626, forward strand.
GATGTAAAAGTGCTAACGCGTTACGAGTTGCGCAGCTGCGATGCCGGAGTCCGCATGCGGTCGGAGCTTTTTAACGGCAGTCCGGATATCCAGACCTTCACTATTGCCGATTCAAGTCACTGGGGCAAACGGCGCGCTGTGCCGTTCGTGCCACTGCAAGGCCAAGGCAACAACCAGCCCAAGCTGGAGTTGCTCAAGCTAACCGACATTTGGCAGCCGCAAGATTATGTCGGCGCGGCAACGCCAGGCGCCAACTCACCCAGTTATGGCGTCTTGGCTTGTAGCGAGCGTCGCGTCGCCGGCGTAAATGATTTAGAAATTTCCGCGTTAGGCACACCGCTACAAATTGTGCGCCCTGGCAAAACGCTGAGCTTTGAACGCATGGTCTACACCCAAACCGATGCTTCAGCGGTTGGCCGTGGGCCCGCTCCGATCGTAGATCGCATGCTGCAAGGGCGCAGCGAATTATTCGGCGATAGCGGCCCACGCGGTTTGCGCGGTCGCATGGTTGCCGGCGGGATGCCGTTTGGTGGTGATGTTCGCCGAGCGTCGTTGATGGTGTTCGCCGTCGAGAGCCAAGGTCGCCGGCCAATCAATACCGTTGTGCCCAGCGCCGACGGCACGTTCGTCATGAACGCTGTGCAAAAATCCAGTCTTGAACTCGAAGTCTGGAGTTTTGGCGTGTTGGTGAAAACCGTGGCGGTGCCGGACACCGGCGACCTTGGCGACATTGAGATCGCGCTGCCGGCCACCGTACAACTCGCGGTGACGCAGAACGACGGCGTCGGGCCAGCGACCGATATTCATGCCGTGGTGGTGTTTCATCCCGCAGACGCTGCAACGCGGGCCGCAGTTACAGGTACGTTGCATGGTCGCTTGAGTCCGTGCGCGCCCTGGCTTGGGCCACCGACGCATAGTTCGCCAGCGTGTAACCGGGTCCTGGTTGATCCGCGTGGCACCGATGTTGAAGTACCCGCCGGTCGATATTTGGTTGTCGCGACGGCGGGACCTGAGCACACGATTACCAAGCAGGAAGTCACGTTAGTGTCGGGTGAAACGTTGCCGGTCACTTTTGAACTCAAACCTGTCGTGGTTCGCCCGCCGGGTTGGCTGAGCGCTGATTTGCACGTCCATGGTCGTGCAAGTTTTGATTCCAGTTTGCCCGATGAAGATCGGGTGCGCAGTTTTGTCGCGGCTGGCGTGGATGTCATCGCTGCGACTGATCACGATGTCATCAACGACTACGCCGGCACGGTCGCAGCGCTGGGCGTCGCCGATAAAGTGGTGGTGATGGGCGGCCTTGAAACCACTCAACTCATTCCGTTTTTGAAGTTACCCGGTGAAACCCTACCCAAAGTAATCGGTCACTTTAATTTCTGGCCGCTCACACCAGTGCCAAGTGAACCGCGCGGTGGCGCACCATGGGATGAAAAAGTCGAGCCGGGACAGTTGTTTGACATCATGGCGCCATTGCTTGGTAGCAACGGCATGATGATGATGAATCATCCATGGGATGACCCGTTTTTTGGTCGCGACCTCGGCTACTTGCGCGCCATTGGTTTTGATCCACGAGTGCCGATTGCCGACGACGGCAAGCCTAATTCGTTGTTGTTGCAGCGCCCCGGCGGTATGCACCGCAATGGTGATTGGAACATCATCGAAATCATCAATGGGGCCGACACCTCTGAATTACAGAAATCTAGGGTGTTGTGGTTTTCGCTGCTGGCCCAAGGGTTCTTGACTAGCGGCACTGGCAATAGTGATTCGCATAGTATGACCGACGCGCAGCTTGGCTGGGCCCGCAATTGGGTTGATGCGGGTTCCACGATCGCGACATTTGACCGCAACAAGTTTAATGCGGCATTGCGCGATGGTCGTTTCGTGGCTGGTAATGGTGTGGTTATTTCCGTGGAGGTGGGCCCTGCGGCCGGTCCACGTCGTGGCTTGGGCTTCACCCCGTTTGTACCGGCACCGGGCGATGTCTTGCACATTGAAGTGCGGGCGGCACCGTGGATTCCAGTCGAAGAAATACGAATTATTAGCAGCGCTGGTGAAAAAATTGTAGCGACTGGCGCTCAGTTGATGCATCCAACTGATCCCTTTGGAACCGCAGGCGTGTTGCGCTATCAGGCTGACGTTGCACTGGCCGCGCTGATCAGCAGCGATGATTTTATGATCGTCGAAGCCGGCTTGCCGTATCCGTTGGCCCAAGATCTCGATGATGACGGTGTGCCTGACACCAGCGACAACAACGGTGATGGCATCGTTGACGCCAAAGATATCGAGCCCGACGAAGATTCCGGGCCACTGGTTGGTCCGCCAGATCCGTTGACCGAAAGCGATGTGCGTTATTGGATGACGCGGGTAATCCCCGACGGTTATCCGGAAGGCTTTAGTAACCCGTTGTTCATCGATATGGACGGCAACGGCTGGACGGCGCCGGGCTTGCGAGGCAACCCGTGATGCGCGGTGTATTGATTCGAACTGCGGCTTGCCGTTGGCGAGTAGGTCTAAGCGTCGTGGTGTTAGGCTTGATTTCGCCGGTCGCGCAAGCGCAGCCTACGTCGACTGCAGTGGCCACTGAAGCAGCACCTACACCGGTCGCAGCGACGGAGGATTTCTGCGCTGATGCCGTACATGATCCGGTGGCGCTGGGATTGCGTGATGGCGGCTTTGATGCGGGCGTCGGTGCATGTTTGCGTGATCAGGTCTTTGCGCGCACGATGGCTCACGCCATCATCGACACGCCAGGTTTTTACGGCCAACTCGGCGGTGAACTCAATGTCGGCGCTAGTTTCATCGTTACCCGCGGCCTGCAACTAGGGTTTGGTTTTCGTGGCGTAGATTTCCAATTTGCCCAAAATGCAGTGAGCAAAGCCTCCGATCTAGGATACGGCCCGCTGGCGCTACATCTCAAAGCCAGCAGCAATCTTGAATTGGGCAATCGTCCGGTGTACGGCGCGATCTATGTCCAGCTTGCAATGCCGTACACCAGCGCGGAGTTGCAAACCGTTGCGGTCGGTGGCCAGCTCACTGGATTGTTATCGTTTCCGGTGGCTCGTACGTGGTTGGTGCATGGCCGCTTTGGTCTGGTGATGGGCGCGACTTCGTCGGGCGGTGGCACAACCTTGCGGGCCGCAGGCCGCGGTGGCGCTGACCTCAATTGGAATATTCGCAGTTGGATCGATGTCGCTGCGGGGCTCGATTTTCAAGGTGGGTGGTTTCGCAGTTTTGATCATGCCATGGCCAAGATTGCGGCCCATTGGCGGGTTCGTGGTCGATGGCGGGTGGAGACTGGCGTCGCGATACCTTTCGTGGGGCAAGACCGGACCAATGGGATTTTCACCCTGGGGATCAGCCGAGATCTATAAGCAAGCGAGGCCGGCCTGGGCTTCGGTGCGGATCGAGCACCTCGGTCATTTGGTGTTATAGTGCTCGGCGTGGGAACCCAATCGCCATCTGATGCACAGGCACAGCTGGAAATGCTGGTCGCGCAGTTTGAGCACAACCTTGCTGGCATCGAGGCCAGCGCAGAGCGCGGCAATTTGCTTGCTACCCAAGTCGGCGGCGACCTCGGCTTTCGCTGGCATGTGGTTTACTTGCGTTGGCTGACGGCACATCCGCCCAACGGTGATTCGGTCCGTGAGACCTACGGCGAACTGCTAGACCTCCATCGCAACGCTCCCGAGCGCATCACCGTGTTGCGCAAACTGGGCGAGCACATCCGCTTTCTCGAAGATTCCGGTGCATTGCCGGCCGCAATGGTGGCGCGCACGCCGCGTACGCCCAAACCTAAGCCTTAGAGC
>JAYWHS010000361.1:0-4430 GCA_043777635.1 Kofleriaceae bacterium
GTGCAACGCGATCGGGTCGCGGCAGCGCGGGCACTGGCGGTTCGATATCGTGCGGTGATCGTGCTCAAAGGCCAACGCACCGTCATCTGCGATGGCATGCGTTTAGCGGTGTGCTTAACCGGGTCGGAATCGTTGGCAACCGCGGGTACCGGCGACGTGTTAGCCGGTCTACTCGGAGGGTTTCGCGCTCAGGGCTTAACGGCGTGGGACGCTGCTGCGGTGGCAACCGCCGCTCATGGTGCAGCCGGTGAGCTGCTCGAAAAACGCTGGGGCCGTCGAGGTGCCGTGGCGAGCGATGTGCCGGATGCGATTGCCGCCGTGCTTGCGCCGAACTACGTTTGGTAAAGCGGAGCACCGCGACGTGTTCAGATCTGTAGTTTGCGTACGCATCGCCTGCACCGGCAGGAAAGTCGCGTTATGGTGACGGTCTCGGAGGATTTATGCGTTTTGCTTCGTCTGCTATGTTTTCAGTGTTGTTACTCAGTGGCCTTTCGGTCGGTTGCAAAAAGAAAGCACCGGCACCCACTGGCGCAGGTTCGGCGGTCGCAGGATCCGCTGTTGCTTTATCGGGTTCAGGCTCGGCTGCCATGGGTTCTGGAACCGCAGGCTCCGCTGACGCTGCGGGTTCCGCCGCAGGCTCGGGCGCAGGCTCGGCGGCGGATTCCGCCGAAGGTTCGGCTACCACCGCAACCGGCATGAGCAATAAAGGTGGCAATTGCCCTTCGATGGTTGCAGGCGCGACCTCCGTCGTCGAGCTCAAAGCCGGTGCGTTGTTATTGACGATTTCGGCTGATAACAAAGATGCTGTCGCGGTGATTCAAAAACGCAGCAAAGACTTGTTGGCTGCACGGGCTGGCGAGCATGCAGCCGGTGGTGCGGTGCACGATCAAAAAGGCACCCAAGGTGGCAATAACGGCATTTGTCCGGTCATCTCAACCATGGAAGCCAAGATCACGAACAATAGCAAAGGCGTGGTCATCGCGTTTACGCCCAAGCCAAATGTAAAAATGGATTTGGCTGCGGTTAAAGCGGATATCGACGACCGCATCAGCAAAACTGTGGCGTTTGTGGCTGCCAATCCGAAACCCGAGGATGGGGTCGGTCATGGCGGTGGCGTTGGTGGAGGCAAAGGTGATGACGGCAGTAACCATTCCGGCCAAGGCGACGGTAAAGGCAAACAACGCGACATCACCCCTGGTGGCGGCGACGGTGGTGGCACCGGCGGCGGTGGTGGCAAAGGCACCGGCGGTGGTAATGGCGGCGGCAAAGGTTCTGCTACTACCAAGTAACCTGTCGCAGTTCGAGTACGCGCTGGACGTTCCATGAAAGCGTAAACGTTTCGATCGCGTCCGATCGAAGTGGGCCGACTACGCTGAAATAATCGTGCCGACGTCTTCGCCTTTGAGTGCCGCTAGCACTTGGCCCGGCTTGGTGCCGTTGACGATTTGCAGTTCTTTGCACCACTGCGCGCGTGGCATGTATTCAATCACGACGCGCTCAACCACCACGTCTGGCAAGTTCATTTTGGTTAGCTCGGCTGCGGTAATCCGTGGAATCAGGGTCGCCGCTGGATTACGCTTCGGGTCGTCAGTGTATAAACCATCTTCATCTTTGATGAAGATGGCGCGCTTGGAGCCGAGAAATTCAGCCGACAAGAACACGCCGGAATCGGTGCGATGCGGCGGAATTCGGCTGCCTTCTTCGCGTTTTTCCCAGTAGCCAAATGGCGGCATGCCGCTCATGACTGGGATACAGCCGAGCTGCAAGTACAACGGTAGTTTTTCAAAGTCGTCGGGCAACATGTAAATGCCGCCATGTTTGGCAAGCAGCATTTGCACCATGCGGGCGTTTTGCATTGGGATGTATTTGCCCAAGGTTGCGACTACGCCAACTGGTAATTCTAACTCGCTGGCGATCGAGTAAATATGCCGCGCGCGGGTGCCGCCACCAACCAGCACGACCACTTGGATGCCAAGTTTACGCGCGGCGATGATTTCGTCGAGGATTGGAAACAGCGCGGCACGGCCACGGTCCATGACGCTTTGGCCGCCAATTTTGACGACTTTGACGTCGGGCATGATGGCGGTGGGTTGATAGTTAATGCCGGCTGGGTTTTTACCCGTGAGGGTTGCACCGGACAGCGTGGATTCGATGGTTTTACGTTCCAACATAAGATTTTTCTGATTTCCGGTTATTTGGTAATGACCGTGCCGACGTTTTGGCCGCGCAACGCTGCGGACAACTGGCCAGGTTTGAGGCCGTTGACGATTTGAATGCGCTTTAAGTTCTTGGCGGTTTTCCAAGCGTGCAGCACTTCTTCGTCGATGGGCAACTCACTCGGGATGTCAGCCAGCAACGCCTGCAGCGTCGTGCTCGGAATCAACGTCGCATCTTTATGTTTCTTGGGATCCTTGTTGTAGAGCCCGTCTTCGTCTTTGACGAAAATGACACTTTTCATACCGAGCACTTCGGCCAGTTGAAATAGGCCAAAGTCGGAGCCGTGCATCGGCAAGTGGCCTTCCATCGGAGGTGGCTCCCAAAAGTGGTACGGCGGCACCGAGATCGCAATTGGAATAATGCCGGCATCAAGATACAGCGGCAAGTCCCAGAAGTGGTCGCGCTGCATTGGCATGGAGCCGTGCGGTGCAAGCAACGTGTTGAGCACAATTGCGTTGAGCTCTTCCATCGCGCCTACAAGTTGGGCGATACCACCGACGGGAAGGCCAAGATCCAAGGCCACTGACAGCGTGTGCCGAACCCGTGTGCCACCGCCGACGCCGATGAGCATACGCACTGTCGGATCAGTTTTTTTGAATGCCGCGATTTCGTCAACCAACGGCATGATCGCTGCTTTGCCGCGATCGAAAATGCTTTGGCCACCGATCGAAACTAATTGGAGTTCCGGGAAAATACGCCAATCTTTGTCGCTGTCGGTCTGGGCAAGCACGTCGCGGCGTTGTAGCGACTCTTGCATCAAGCGTGATTCAATGTGGGTGCGGCCATCGCCGCCAACGAGCTTGGTCATGTGCGCAGTCTACAACGAAAGTACGCGTCGGTTATGGCTTCGATGGCCACAGTTCGTACGCGCCACTGCCTTTGATCACAACCGTGCCTTTAGCAAAAAATGGCTTTAGTAGAATCAGATTGTACTTGCCGTCGGTCGCTGCCGAGACGTGTTCAAATGATCCTTCGCATTCACCGTTGCCGCCAGCCGACAGGCTGGTGTTGACTTCTTCACCGGGCGCAGCAACATAATCAATTGAGGTCGCGCGGCCGACGCCAGAAACCACGTACTTATAGTTGGTTTTCACCGGCACATCGGTGCAGGTGCCTTTGTCGGCGACTTGGACCGTTACATTCCAAGTACCTGCTGGTACGCATCCTTGATCGGCAGGTGGTGGCAGGCCGTTGCCGGTTACCAGCATGCCGGTGAGTGTCAGCGTGGCGGTGCAGCTTGGTTCGTTTTCGTTAGAGCCTATGCCCGGCGTTGCAGCGCCGGTATCGCACGCAATAACTAGGCAGCAGCTAAGTGCGAGCGCGCTACAATTCCTGATTGAATGGTGCATCGCTCTAGGCTAGTGATTTATTGTGGCGCATGCAAGCGTTTGCGTCGACGGTGACAATTGGCTTGCAGCAACGTATGCTCATCGTATGAACAAGCTTGGGCAGCTGCTTCCGTGGTTCACCGCTGTTTCGCTTGTGGCGTCGATCACGGGTTGCAAATCTGAAGCTGAAAGTAGCGCGCCAACCGTGATTGCACCAAAGGGCTCCGGGGCCGGAACTCCAGCTGCGATCGGTAGTGGTGTAGGGGCTGGGTCATCAACCGTCACGACAACGTCGCCAACGCCCGGCACCAAGGATTCGACGGGCGCACCTGGTGTGATCCACGGTGACAAGTGGCAAGATGATGCAGGCGAGGGCGGCGGCTTTAAGTCCTTCAAAGAAACCTGGATCTACGTTGACGGTGAACCAGTTGCCGCCATGTTGGTGCCTGAGTTGCCAGACATCCCTGTGGCGTGGACGCTGCAACAAGAAGATCTTGACTTCGTGCTTGGCCAGCCAGGTTCGCATATCCGGAAGTTCTATGTCCGACGCTGGCGCTTAACCGACTACTTGCAGGCGTTGGGCATTCCGCTTAAGAAAATCAAAATGGTGTACCTGCATGGTGGCAGCGGTGTCATCGCGGTGCCTGGCAATATATTGCGTAAATTTTCCGACGGCTTGCGGTTCGATCTCACCGGTATGGACAAAACCAAGTCACGGTTCTTTTTGCCATCGGACATGCCGCATTTTGGTGGTTTCGATCGCTACGCTGGCGTTTCGGTATTGATTAATAAACCGGTGCTTGATGTAAACGTCCACAAAAATTTGATTCAAGACGGCGTCGAAGTTGTCGGCATTCCATACCACGGCAATCCCGAGCGCGGTGG
>JAYWHS010000362.1:0-16080 GCA_043777635.1 Kofleriaceae bacterium
AAGTGCCCCGAGGATCAACACCAGCATGGTGACATCGGCCGCTCGGCCTAAGCGTGTGCGTGGCCGTGGTGACAAGGCATTAACGACACTTGCCGGAATGAGGCAGATGAACGTACCAAATGCCAAGATCAAGAAACCCAGCCAAACAAAGTTGATCAATGGGTTCACAAACACCCGGAAGTTCGCTTCGCCGGTTTCGTGATTGTAGCTGGTCAACACCAGATATACGTCTTCGCCGATGCGTGGATGAATCGCCACTTCGGTGGTTGGCTGTTCGCCTTTGACAAAATTCCATTGCGCTGGGAACACGGTAGTCAGACGCTCGCCGCCCTTCCACACGCTTACCGTAGCCGTGGTTGCAGTTTTGTGATCATCGGAAGTCTGCTGCAAATTCTCGTACAAGAATTTGTAGCCTTGAAAGGCAAACCACGCTGGGTCGTTGGCGGGCACACGATCGCGATTCAACCCAGCTGATACCACTGACCGGCTAATCGTGCGGTCGATCATCGAGTCATAGGCTTTACCAACGAAACCCAAGAACAATACCGCGATGCCGAGATGGATGATGTAGCCACCGTATTTGCGGCGTTTGGTCAAAACTAAACCGAGCAGCGAGGTAATCGCATCCGAGCCAGTTTGTTTACGCCGAACAATGACGCCACGGACAAACTCTTGCGAGATCGAACCAAAGGCGAACACGATGAGCCCAATGGTGATGATCGGAATCGGCGCTTGCACGTCGAACGCGTAGAACGTGAGCGTCGTGAGCATGCGCGACGACGGCACCAGCAGCAGTAAGCCGGTGACAATGACCACCATCGTGATCACCGGAAACATGAACTGTTTCTTCATGCGATCGAGCGTGGTTTTGCGCCACGCCAACAGCGGCGCCGCGCCAGCCAAGAACAACAGACTCAGCCCACCCCACGGCATCGCTTTGTTAAAAAAGCTAATACCGACGGTGGCGCGTTCGCCGAGCATCGATTCTTTGATGGTCGGGAACATGGTCGCAAACAACACAAAGAAGGCGCAAGCCAACAAAATCCAGTTGTTGAGCAAGAATGAAAACTCGCGCGACATGAACGATTCGAATTGCATCTTCGACGACAAACGTTGCCAGCGGTAGACGATCAACCCGATGGTAACCACCGTCATGACCGCAAGGAACATGACAAATTGCAGCGCCAACACGTTGTCTTCACCAAAGGCATGAACCGATTGCACGATGCCTGAGCGGGTCATGAACGTGCCAAAGATGGTGAAGAACATGGTCAAGAACATCAGGATCATGTTCCAGCCCTTCATCATGCCCTTTTGTTCTTGGATGATGGCGGAGTGTAAAAATGCAGTGGCGCAGAACCACGGCATGAAGCCGGCGTTTTCAACGGGGTCCCAAGCCCAGTAGCCGCCCCACCCGAGTTCTTCGTACGCCCAACGGCCACCCAAAATGAGGCCAAGTGACAAGAAGAAAAAGCAGATCAGCATCCACACCCGAACCGACCCAAGCCACAAGTCATCGAGCCGGCCCGATGCCAAAGCGCCAATGCCAAAGGCAAATGGAATCGTCGCCGACACAAAGCCGATGTACAGGCTCGGCGGATGAATCACCATCCAGTAATTTTGCAGCAGTGGGTTTAGGCCCTGGCCGTCCATTGGAACGTTGTTGAGAAACGTCGCGAATGGGTTCTTGTGGAACACCAAGATGGTCATGAAGAACACTTGCACCACCATGATGGTGCCGACCACGTAGCCGATCATGTCACGATGTTTTTTGTAGTTCACGGCCACTGCGATCATCGAAAACAGGGCTAAGACCAACACCCAGAACAGCAAAGAACCGTCGAGTCCGCCCCAAAATGCGGTGATCTTGTACCAGGTAGCCATCGACGTATCGCTGGTCATCGCGACGTATTTAATGGCGTAGTCGTGGGTCACAAATGCATAAATGATCAGTGCCGAAGCGACGCTGACCAACGCACCAAAACCGTACAGGCCGTACACCGCCGAAGTGACTAACCGCCGGCTCTTGCGGGCATTACCTGCGATACCGGCGGCGACGCAATACGCAGCGACGGCGTAGGCCACCAGCATCGTAATGGTACCTACGAATGCAATCGGCGAGGCCGTGCTGCTAAGAGTTGTGGTTGCAGACTGCATGCGATGTCCTCAAGTCAACGGCGCGTGTCGCCGCGTTCGGTCGTTCGATACCTGGTGCGCTGCGAGGAATGCCGCAAGCGCTGAAGCGGTCGCGCTACTTAAACGTTGGGTCGCCTTTAGAAAGCAGCTTGTTGCCTTGCGCGCCTTCATATTTCGATGGGCACTTGGCTTGCAGTTCTTTGGCTTGAAAAATGTAGTTTTCGCCGACTTGGGTAAGCACGCCGGCAGCTACAACTTCGGACTGATCACGAAAGGTGTCAGGCTTTGGCCCAATATGCGTCACGGTGACTTTTTTGCCTTCGCGTTGCAGCACAAACGTCCGATGAGTTTCTTGATCCACGACTTTTTCAACGATGGAGCCGGGTTCAACCCAGCCGTGAATTTTCATTTCCTTGCCTTTGTAGTCATTAGGCGCGGCCATGAGTTCATCCACCATCTTGTAGGGTTGGGCGAAATCGCAAGCAGCGAGGCTTACGCCGGACGCTAGCGCAAGCGTTACAATCAAGGTGCGAATGCGATTTGCCATAGTCAAAACCTCCGCGGAATCAAACCGCTACGGTGAGCCAACCGTAGCACGTATCCAGAAGATTCCCGTTAGCCAAAGGTAGTTTGAACCATGGCAATTCGCCGCAGATCTTAGACAGATAGCGAAACTGTGTGTGTGCAAAAAATGCTTATCCACCGACCGAGATCATGTGTTTGGTTGGGCCACCAGCACCGTTGGCGGTAAAGGTGTGGCCGGCGCGTTTACCGGTTATTGACTCCGCGATAGCGGCTTGCAAGTGTGCGGTGAGGTCGAGTCCCGCAGCCCCGCTGCGCAGCACGTCGCGCAGACTCACAGCGTCGTCGAAGCCCAAACAGGCGTGCAGCGCTCCGGTCGCAGTCAGGCGCAAACGATTGCAGTCGTCGCAAAAGTGCTCTGTCATTGCTGAAATAACACCTACTTGGCGGCCAGCTGAGGTCATCCAATAGCGCGCTGGACCGCCATCTTGTGGCTTATCGGACATCGCATGCAGCGCCCCAAATGACGTCGCAATAATGGCGCGAATCCGCTGTGCGCTGAGTTGCTGATGCTCGTCGTAAAACGCACCCCCTGACATCGGCATGTGTTCAATGAAACGAGGCACTGCGCCGTGCGCCCAGGCAAATTCGCACAGCGAAGCAATTTCGCTTTGATTTTCGCTCTGCAACGCAACCGTGTTGATGCCACGCAGGATTCCAGCCTGAGCTGCCGCTGCGATGCCGGCCTGCACCCGCGCCAAGTCACCACGGCCGGTCAACCGATGGAACTTGCCCGAATCGAGCGTATCGACCGAAATATGCACGCCGGTCAAGCCGGCCGCCGCCAGCGGGGCAGCCATTTCGCTGAGCAAATGGCCGTTACTCGTCATTACAACTTGCTCAATCCCCTTGATCAGCGCCAACCGTCGAACCAAGTCAACGATTCCAGCGCGAATCGTCGGTTCACCACCCGTCAAACGAATTTTGCGGACTCCCAAGGCGGCAAAAACCGTTGTGATCCGTTCGATCTCTTCAAATGTTAACAATTCGCTGCGCGCGCCAAATTCGACGCCACTAGCGTCGCTATCCGGCATGCAATAGCTACAACGATAATTGCAGCGGTCAGTGACCGAAATGCGTAGATAGCGGATGCGGCGCGCCAGACTGTCGACGATTCCACCCTCCAGCGATAGCGCTTCGCCGGCGGCGTTCGGGTGTGGCATCGCCGCTGGCGACAACACCTGAAGCGAAATCGGTCGAACTGCCATGGCGCAACCATGCGGGCAAGCGGGTAGCCCGTCAAGCACTGCGATTGGGGATCGGCCAATCTTCGTGCTTGACAGCGGGCGGGTAAAAAGTGCATCAATCCGTCGGAATCTAGCCTCTCTTGGAGAATTGAATGATGCAGGGTACGCGTTCGACCGGAACTACCAATCCACCACCGTTCCGCACAGCGGAAATTTCAACCATCGAAGGCCTCTGGGTCTTGTTGGTGCAAAACGATGGCGAGTTACCGGATCAAGATGGCGACGGTCGCGTTCCCGTGATCGCGCAAACTGGTAACAACCAGATGTTTTTATTGGCCTTCAAAAATGTCGCAAAAGCGCGGCAGTTTATCACCGAAGCTAAACTCGATGGTGCCGATGCTCGCATGGTGGTGCGCGGTAACAAAGACGAAGTGCTTCGCATCGCACGGGCCGCAACCTGTGTCGGCACGCTGCTCGATTACGAAGCGGCTAGCCAAAAATACGTTACCGCCTTCGCATTAGCGTAGTGGTCGATTAACGCATAGCGATCGGCTAACCGACACCGCCGCTATCGGCGGTTAAAAATTACAACTTCGTCAACGGCACCACGTTTACTCGCGTTGCTATTGATGGCTCGTGCGCACTTCACAGTGTCAATGGCGAAGCCTTTGTACAGCGAACGAATGAACGGTGTGTCGCTGTTTGAAAGCATAACGTTGCAACCGCGCGCGACCAGTGTACGTGCAAGCTCGGCCAGCTCGCGTTGATCATCAGGGCTAAAGCCAGACTGGGTGTAGCTGGTGAAATTTGCCGTGGTCGCAACTGGATCGTACGGCGGATCAAAATACGCAAAGTCACCGTCGCGGGCATCGCGCACAGCAGCGCGGAAATCACCACAACGTAGTTCGGCACCTTGCAACGCTGCAGCGGCTGAACGTAGCGCGTCAGGAACGCAAATCGGCGGCTCATCGTAACGACCCATGGGCACATTAAAATGTCCGGATTTGTTGACTCGCCACAGCCCGTTGAAACAAGTTTTATTAAGATAGATAAACGCCGCAGCGCGATCGACCGCCGACCACGACACCGACGCGTCATTCCACCGCGCACGCACGCTGTAGTAGTGCTCTTCGTTGTGCAAGTTGCGGTGGATGGCCAGGCGGCGAATTAGCGCTTCAACATCTGAAGCAATCACCCGATACAACGCGACGAGATCGGCGTTGCCGTCATTGATGACAGAGCGCGCAGCACCGGTGTGCGACACCACGCGAAAGTACATCGCCAAGCCACCGGCGAACGGTTCATAGTATCGATTGAACGTTGCCGGCATCCGGCTGGTCAGTTCGGGCAGCAGTTTGCTTTTGCCACCGACCCACTTAATAATCGGCGCCGCAGAAGGCAGCAGCGGCGCGGGTGCACGTTTTGCAACTGGGGTAGCGCGCAGCGGCCGCAATGGCGCCCGTTTCGTTGTGCGACTGATGGGAGAATTGGAAATTGCTGCGGACGATCGCGGTGCCATAAAAAGATCGTCGAATACCTGCCTACATGTGCGCGAGTTTTCGGCGATAATGTTTTGCACTTCGATAAGCAGGTATTCAAACCAACGACCGCGCGCTGCCAATTGCGCAGGCGTTTGGCGGCCAACCGCTAGCCAACCTGAAATGGCGATGAGGCTGCTAGCAAATCTCGCGAGGTCACGCGCCTTGCCAGTTGATTGTGGCGCAGAAGGGAAAGGCGAGTTGATTAGTGAATACCGAGGTACGCTTTACGGATCTTGTCGTCGGTGGCCAACTCCGCCGCTGGACCGCTGGCGACTACCTGCCCGACTTCGAGCACATGGCCAGTGTTAGCAACTTTGAGTGCGCCGAAAGCGTTTTGCTCAACCAAGAGAATCGTGGTGCCATCGGCAGCGATGGTGCGAATGATCTTAAAAATCAACGCGACGATTTGCGGTGCCAACCCCAATGAGGGTTCGTCGAGCAGCAACAATTTGGGACGACTCAGCAAAGCCCGGGCGATCGCCAGCATCTGCTGTTCACCACCCGATAAGGTGCCAGCATTTTGCTGCAGCCGCTCGCGAATGCGCGGAAACAAATCCAGCGCTTTTTCCATGTCTTTGGCCACCGCGGCGTGGTCGCGACGCAAAAATGCGCCCATTTCAAGATTCTCGGCGACCGACAGGTTGGCGAAAATGCCGCGACCTTCGGGAGCGTGAGCCATGCCCAGCGCGACAATTTCGTGCGCGGGCATGCCGCTGATTAGCTTGCCGCCAAATTTCACCGTGCCTTTGGACGGTTTGATTAGCCCCGAGATGGCGCGCAGCGTCGTAGTCTTGCCAGCGCCGTTGGCACCGATGAGCGTAACCACTTCGCCTTGCTCGACCGAGAACGAAACCCCGCGCAGCGCGTGAATGCCACCGTAGTGCACGTTGAGATCGCTGACTTCGAGTAACGCCATTAGCTTGCTCCACCGGTGGCATCATCGTCCGGCGATCCAAGATACGCTTCGATGACCGCTGGGTCGCTTTGAATATCCGCAGCGGCACCGGCGGCGATAATCGTGCCGTGATCGAGCACCGTAATGTGATCACAAATCTCCATCACCAAACCCATGTCGTGTTCAATGAGCAACACCGCCACGTCGAAGTCTTGGCGAATCTGTTGAATCATGGTGCGCATCGCATGTTTTTCTTGGGTGTTCATGCCAGCGACCGGCTCGTCGAGCAACAGCACGTTGGGCTCAGTGGCTAACGCTCGGGCAATCTCCAAGCGACGCTGATCACCGTAGGGCAAACTTTTGGCTTGCTCAAAAGCCCGATTCGAAATGCCCAAGGTATGCAGCAAATCCATGGAATGCTCAGTTATCGCGCGCTCCTCAGCTCGCCAGCCGGGCGTGCGCAGCAGCGCGCCCACCAAGCCGGATTTGGCACGCACGCCGCAGGCGGTGCGGACATTGTCGAGTACTGACAACTCGCCGAACAGTCGAATATTCTGGAACGTCCGAGCCATGCCGGCTTTGGCCCGCGCCGACGGCTTGAGGCCATTGAGGCGACGCGCGCCTAACAAGATATCGCCTTGATCAGGCTGATATACCCCAGTGAGCAAATTGAACACGGTGGTCTTGCCCGCGCCATTCGGGCCAATCAAGCCGGACAATGCGCCGCGCTGCAGCGCGAGTGAAAAACCAGACACAGCTTTGAGTCCACCGAACGCCAATGACAAGTCGCGCACATCGAGAGCCAAGGTATCGGCGTGAGGCACAGCCCGACCACCGCTGCGTGTTGAAGGGGTGGTGCTCATGCGCCCCCCTTTGGCGGCTGGGTCGACGGAGCCGTGCGCCGAACACGGCCGACCAACCACCGGAACCAGGCGGTTTCCCAGATTTCCTTGGTACCAAACAAGCCCTGGGGCCGAGCGATCATAATTGCGATCAGCGACACCGCGTATACGATCATCCGATACTGCGAAAAGTTGCGCAATGCTTCAGGCAACAAGGTCAGGACAATGGCCGCGAGCACCGCGCCACTGATCGAGCCCATGCCGCCAAGCACCACCATAATCACGATATCGATCGACTTTTGAAACCCTAGCTCACTTGGTGACAGCGTCGATTGATGCCCAAACAAACCACCGGCGATACCGGCAAAAAAGGCCGCCATCACAAACGCGGTCACTTTGGCGCGCGCGGTCACCACGCCCATCGCTTCGGCAGCGACTTCGTTTTCGCGGACGGCGAGTAACGCCCGCCCATTGCTCGACGCTTTCAAGCGAAACGCAACGACCACACACAGCGCGACAAAAATGTAAGTGAAGAAAATCCCTGCATGCCCGGTTTTTTCTAACCATGGGGTTGGTGAAACGTACTGCGGCACATCGGTAAACCCTAAGGCTCCACCTAAATTGGTCATCGACTCGACCATGCCCTTTTTTTGTGCGGCAGCTACCGGCAAGACGTCGCCCGTGCGTTGGATCAACACCCGCATAATTTCGCCAAAGCCCAGCGTGACGATTGCCAAATAATCACCGCGCAAACGCAGCGAGGGTAACCCAACTAACAGGCCGGCCAGCGCTGCGACCAAGCCACCGACCACGCACGACACCATGAAGAACAGATCGCCGCCGGCCATGAACCCGCCATGAATCTCGGCCGAGCCCCACATCGCGATCGAGCCGTAGTAGGTCAAGTACGCTGCGGTGTAACCACCAACCAACATGAAGCCGCCGTGCCCCAACGAAAATTGGCCAGCGAAACCATTCACGATATTGAGCGAAACTGACAACAAGATTGCGATGCCAACGTCGAGCACCAGCTTGGCAAAAAACGGCCCAATCGCTGGTGCCAACACCGCTTGCAGTACAAAGGCCAGCACCACGCCGAGGGCTAACGGCAGCAGGGACAACAGCGTACTGAGTCCAACCGCAGCGGCGTTTGGACGATGCGCAGCGGTGCGTTCGGCCAGCGTCTTCATACTTTTTCCACCACGGCTTTACCGAACAACCCACTAGGCTTGAGCAGCAGGACGCCGATCAAAATCGCAAATACATACACATCACGCAAGTGCGGCGACAAATACGCAGCGCCGAACATTTCGAGGAAGCCGATCAGCAAACCACCGGCCACCGCGCCGCGCACATTGCCGATACCGCCGATGACGGCGGCCACAAACGCTTTGAGTCCGAGCAGCACCCAGGTTGAATCGGCCGATTGTTTGAGGCTGCCGTATTTGAGCGCGTACAACAATCCCGCGGCTGCGGCCAGCGCTGAACCTATGCCGAAGGTGATCGAAATTACGCGGTTCACGTTGATGCCCATCAGCGACGCGGTGCGCTCATCAAATGACACAGCGCGCATGGCACGCCCTAACCGCGTGCGAAACACCATCCACTGCAGTAACAACATCAAAACACCCGCGAGGACCACCACCAGCACGTCGACGAATTGCACGCCAACGCCCGCCAACGTGAACATCACGTGATCGTTGACCAGGCTCGGCATGCGTTGCGGTTGGGTGCCGAAAACTTGTTTGAGCACGCCGGTATTTTGCAGCAGCAACGAAACACCAATCGCCGTGATCAACACATTGAGCCGTGGCGCTTTGCGCAGTGGCTTGTAGGCAATTTGTTCGATCGCGATTGCCAACAACGCACAGAACGCCATCGAGCCTACGAGAATCACCGGCAATGCGTAGCCGGGCGCGCCGTGCGACCAGCCGAGCCAGCCAGTAAACGTGAACGAAATCCACGCGCCGATCATAAAAATATCGGAGTGCGCAAAGTTAATAAACCGCAGCACGCCGTAGACCAAGGTGTAGCCCAACGCAATGAGTGCGTACAGACTACCCAACGCCAGTGCGTTGACGAAAGTTTGAAGGAGTGTGCTCACAACAGATCGGTCGGGTACCTATTCGCCGCCGTCGTCAGGATCCGAAGCTTCACCAGCGGGGCGTTTAGCTTTTTTGCCTTGTGATTTTGACTCTTCCGTCGCTGCTGGGCCGTGTGCTGGTGCAGTCCCGCCGCCACTGGCGCCTTGCATCAACGGTTTTGGTACACTGACCGGCATCGCCGCTGCCGGTGCGGCAGCTGGCGTCGGTTGTGCTTCCTTAACGTCCTTGTCACCTACTGCGCCGGTCGCTGAACTAGCCGAAGAGCCAGCTGCCGAGCCTGGCACCATCGGCGCTGGCGCATCGGCCATGCCTTTGGGCGAAACGCTGGTGACGTACGCTGGCTTGCCACCCTTGATTTGCAACACCACGGCTTTTTTCACCGCATCGCGATTGCCGTCGAGGGTAATCGTGCCGGTCACCCCAGGAAAATCTTTGGTTGCAGCAATGGTCGCGGCGAGGTCGTTGCCGCCTAAGCTCGGTGAACGGTCCATCGCATCGAATAACACCCGCGCAGCATCATAGCCGAGCGCCGCAAGCCCATCAGGCACTTCGCCAAATTTGGCTTTGTACTTCGACACGAACTCTTGCACTTCAGGGCGTTGCTCTTCGAAAGAGTAATGATTCGAGTAGTAGCTGCCTTCGATTGCATCGCCACCAATTTCGGTCAGCTTCGAAGAATCCCAGCCATCGCCACCGAGGAACGGCACGGTCACGCCTTGCTTGCGCGCTTGCCGCACGATGTTGCCAACGTCGGTGTAATAGCCCGGTAAGTACACGGCTTGCGCGCCGGATTTTTTGATGTTGCCTAATTGAGCAGCGACATCTACGTCACCGGCCGAGTACTCTTGTTTGGTGGCGATCACGCCACCCAGCTCGGTGTACGCCGAAGTGAAGTCTTCAGACAGGCCCTTCGAGTATGGCGCAGCCTGATCGTAAAGAATCGCCACTTTGTCAAACTTAAGATCGCCTTTTGCGAACTTTGCCATGACGTAGCCTTGAAAACCGTCGATGAAGCAGACCCGCGAGATCATGTTGCCGAGTTGGGTAACTTTGGCATTTGTCGACGACGGTGAAATCATCGGAATGGAAAATTGCTGCGCAACTTTGCCACCCTCAAGCGAAATTTTCGAAGCGACTTCGCCTAACAATGCAACCACGTGATCTTCATTGATCAAGCGGGTGACCACCGTTTTGCCTTCACTGGCTTTGCTTGCGGTGTCGAGGGTTTTAATTACGACCTTACGACCCTTGATGCCGCCCTTGGCATTGCGTTCGTCGAGCGCAAGCCGCACACCGTTATCGGTGGATTGGCCAAACGTGGCTTCTGAGCCGGTCATCGACGCATAGTGGCCAATGAGAATTGGACCGGTTTCTACCTTGGTGCTAGCGCCAGCCGCCGCCGTGTTCGAGCCAGATCCACTCTGCGGCTTATTCTTATCGCTCTTCTCGCCGCCCATTTTACTACAGCCAATAGCCGCTAGCGCAGTGGCGCACGCCACTGCTGCAAGCAACCCTGTTTGTGCCGAACGATTCGTGCAACCGCTTAAGTTCACAGCATTTCTCCTTGCATACACCATGCCTCGGCAGCTGCCGCGACAACCAGTGCGATAGCTGACTAGCTGCATCTCTGTCAACCCCGCAGACCGCTCCGATCAGCGCGGATTTGGACAAGCATCCCCCCTCCCATTTGCAGATCGCTCGTGGTACCGACTTGGCGCGGCGCGGTCCGCAGGTGTTTACCCCAGATGACTGAACCCTCTTCTTCGCCTAGCACAACAGGCTCGCATCGTAGTCGCACATCAACTGGAGTGCAGCACGTGCAACACGCGCACGGCCACGGCCCAAAGACCAAAAAGGAACTTGCCATAGTTTCCTTGGGCGCACTCGGTGTGGTCTACGGCGACATCGGCACCTCACCGCTTTATGCGATGAAAGAATGCCTATCGTCCAAACATGGTGTGGTGTTTGACGCTGCCAATCTAACCAACTCGGCGGCGGTTACCGGTTATCAGACCGATGTACTAGGCGTGGTGTCGCTGATGTTTTGGGCGATGGCACTGGTGGTGACCGTCAAATACTTGTCGTTTGTGATGCGTGCCGACAACAAAGGTGAAGGCGGAATTTTGGCGCTGGCGGCCTTAGTCGGAGGCCGAGCCGAAGTCAACAAACGTCATCGCTTAGCGGTGCCGTTGTTAATGGCATTGTTCGGCGCTGGCCTTTTGTACGGCGACGGCATGATCACGCCAGCGATTTCGGTGCTGGGTGCAGTCGAAGGAATCTCCGAGCAAAGCCCATCACTGACCCACTTGGTCGTGCCGATTTCGGTTGGTATTTTAGTGGTGTTGTTCTTGTTCCAACGGCTCGGTACCCACAAAATCGGGGCGGTCTTTGGCTGGGTAATGCTGGCGTGGTTCATCGTGATTGGCATTGCTGGAGTACCGTGGATCCTCAAAGCGCCACACGTACTGCAAGCTGTGAATCCTTACTACGCTGTCCACTTTCTGGTTCATGGCGGCACCCACGGATTTTTGCTACTTGGCTTGGTCGTGCTGTGTGTTACCGGCGGTGAAGCGCTGTACGCTGACATGGGCCACTTCGGCAAAACGCCGATTCGGATCGCTTGGTATACGATTGTGTGGCCTGGACTTTTGCTGAACTATTTCGGCCAAGGTGCGCTGTATCTGACCAAGCAACCAGGCTCGATCAAAAATCCGTTTTACGAAATGATGCCGAATTCGATGCTGATTCCGATCATCATTTTGGCAACTATGGCCGCGGTGATTGCATCGCAAGCATTGATCTCGGGCGCATTTTCAATCACCAACCAAGCCGTGCAACTCGGCTACGTGCCACGGGTCACGGTGATTCACACCTCGCACAAGAGCGAAGGGCAAATCTACATTCCCGAAGTGAACTATCTTTTGATGGTCGCGTGCATCATTTTGGTCATCGGCTTTGGCAGCTCATCCAAACTCGCCTCGGCCTACGGCATCGCGGTGACCGGCACGATGGCAATCACGTCCTATCTTTATTACCTGGTGTGTCGGCACAACTGGGGGTTCCGAACGTCCACCGCGTTGCTGTTGTTCATTCCGTTTGTTGCCATCGACCTCGCGTTCTTCGCTGCCAACGCCACCAAATTCGCTGAAGGTGGTTGGATTCCGATGGCCATCGGTGCGGCGGTCTTTGTGATTATGACGACCTGGTGGCGTGGCCGTATGGAGCTATCGCGTTCGATGGAGTCTGGCATCATTCCCGACCAACTGTTTTTGATGGATATTGCCGCCACTCATCTGCCTCGGGTGCCAGGCACCGCAGTGTTTATGGCATCGTCACCCGACGGCATTCCAAATGTGTTGTTGCACCATGTCAAACACAACAAAGTGCTGCACAAACAAGTGGTCCTGCTTTCAATCATCACCGAGAACGTGCCGTTTGTGGCTGGCAACTCGGCCATCGCACTTACCGAGCTAAAAGTGCCTGCCGACGAAGAGGGTGGCGACCCAGTTGCCATGGGCTTCTACCGGTTGGTTGTTAAAACCGGATTTATGCAACGGCCTGACGTGCCGCGCATGTTAGCGCGCTGTGAACGCATCGGCTTGACCATCAACGAAAGCGACACCACCTACTACCTCGGTCGCCAAACCCTGTTGGTTAGCGGTAAATCTAAGTTGGCACCTTGGCGCAAAATGTTGTTTTCGTTTTTGTCGCGCAACTCACGGCCACCGACCAGCTTTTTCCAGTTGCCACCAAATCGAGTGGTTGAACTGGGCTTACAAATCGAACTGTAACAGTCATCGTAAAAGGGACCTTCCCGTCCCTTCTGCTGCCGACAAGTCGCCAGCATTCATCCCACCACGCGTTACGCGCGCGCATTTTTTGGATGATTCATCAACTGCTGCTGGTTAAACATCGCATCAGTTTGCTACACCACGGTGGTGGACGCACACACTTTCATTTCTAACTACTACGCGGCGTTTAACGCCGGGGATTTCGCTGGCATGCTCGGCATAGTTACCGATGATTTCTCCCACGATCCCAACCAAGGCACCCGCCGGGTTGGCAAAATACTGTTTAGTGAATTTTTGAGCAAAATGGACCGCTGCTATCGCGAACAAGTGGTTGATTTGGTGGTGATGGTCAACGGTGACCGCGCCGCCGCTGAGTTCGTAATCAACGGCCAATATTTGGTTGCCGAAGATGGCTTACCGCCGGCCCACGGCCAAACCTATCGTTTGCCGGTTGGTGCTTTTTTTCATCTGCGCGAAGGCAAAATTGCGCGCGTTACCAACTACTACAACCTCGAAGACTGGTTGGCGCAGGTTGTCAAGTGAGCCTCATCGTGAACTCGGTGTATGGCAGCGACATCACGCATTACATCGATGATTTAGCCGCGTTGCGCATCGAAGTATTTCGCGCCTATCCATATTTGTATGACGGCGATCTTGGCTACGAACGTAACTACTTGGCGACATATGCAGCGAGTCCCCAGAGTGTCGTAGTGGTGGCACTTGCTGGGGCAACGGTGGTCGGCGCAGCCACCGCGATGCCGTTATTGGTCCACGGTGAGTCGGTGAGTCGGCCGGTCACCGCAGCCGGCGTGGATCCAACGCAGGTCTATTATTTTGGCGAGTCGGTGTTGCGCGTCGCGTATCGCGGCCAAGGCATCGGCCACGCATTTTTTGATCATCGCGAAGCAGCGGCACGGCAGTTTGGATTTGCCGGCGTCGCGTTTTGTGCGGTCGATCGTGGCGTCAGCCATCCAGCTCGCCCAACCGGCTATGTGCCCCACGACAAATTTTGGACCGGGCGTGGCTTTGTCCGGAGACCGGACATTGTGGCCCACATGAACTGGCGCGACATTGGCGACAGCGCCGAAACCACCAAGTCGCTACCCTTTTGGTTCAAAACCTTAGAAGCTAACTCATGACTACGCCACGCGTTGCAGCGGCACAATGGCCCATTGAACAACTCGGCAGCATGGCGGCGTGGCACGCCAAACTTAGCGATTGGCTGACCCGCGCTGCCGACGCTGGTGCTCAACTTTGTGTAATTCCTGAATATGCATCAATGGAGTTAACGTCGGTGCTTGACGCCGCAGCCCAACGCGACTTGGCGAGTCAGTTGCGCGGCATGCAGCCGTTGCTCGCTGAATATCGTGACGCCTACGCGTCACTCGCCCGGTCCCACAAGCTGACGGTGGTCGCTGGTAGTTTTCCTGAATTCAACGCCGCAGCCAACTGTTTTCACAACGTGGCGCGGGTGTTTTGCGGTGCGACCGACAACGCCGAAATCGTGGTGCATAAACTACAAATGACACGGTTTGAACGCGAACAGTGGTTCATCACCGCCGGCCATGCCCAACCGGTAATCAACACACCGCTCGGCCGCATTGGGGTTGCCATTTGTTACGACAGCGAGTTCCCGCTGATTGTGCGCCGCTTGGTGAATGCTGGTGCCGAAATTATTTGTGTACCTAGCTGCACTGATGCGTTGGCCGGGTATTACCGGGTGCGCATTGCCTGCCAAGCCCGCGCGCTTGAAAATCAGTGTTACGTGGTGCAAGCGCCGACCGTCGGCCGTGCGCCATGGTCGATCGCCGTTGACGAAAACGTTGGAGCGGCTGCCGTGTACGGCCCGCCAGATCGCGGTTTTCCCGCCGATGGTATCGTGGCCATCGGCGAACTCAATCAAGCGCAATGGCTCTATGCCGAACTCGATCGTGAGCTGGTTGCTGCGGTGCGCAGCGGCGGCAACGTGCTGGGGCACCATGACTGGGATGCCGATGTCCATGTACAGCCAGCGACGGCGGGCTAACTCGCCGCTAACTTTTTATTGCGATGAGCGACGCCGAAAAAAGTAACGCCCGCTGACTTTCATCAACGGGCGCTCGAAGCCTACAACCTATTGCTAGGCTGTTGTCCCCTGTTGGTTACTGGTACACTGCATGCGCTCTGTTCCTCCCCTGGCCTGAGCCAGAACCCCGCACGCCGGCCCGCCAGCAGCTCCTCACAAGAGTAGCGGCGGCACCCGTGGCAAGGGCTTCGTAATGGGCACTACGGCCCGTGGCAAAGCTTACCTTCGGCAACCTCATGGTTATCAGCAGTAAGCTTTGGCGAAGCATCGCTTCGTCAGTATAGGGCATTTTTGGCAAACGGGCGACAAAGGTTGTTTTTTTGCTGGTTGATCCCGGCTGGTTCGCTAGCCGCCGGACATGCTACACCGCGCACAAATGACTACCCGTCCGAATACTGCGCTCGACACATTTCCCAACCCGCGCGTCGGCCGCGATTTTTTAATTTCGTTCGACTGCCCCGAATTCACCTGCCTTTGTCCGATAACCGGACAACCTGATTTCGCAACGATCGTGATCGACTACACGCCCGACAAACTTTGCGTGGAGTTAAAATCGCTTAAGTTGTATTTGTGGAGCTACCGCGATCAAGGTGCGTTTCACGAAGCGGTAACCAATCAAATCGCTGATGACATCATCAAAGCAATTGCGCCACGGAAGCTAACCGTGCACGGCAAATTCTGGGTCCGTGGCGGTATCACGACGGTGGTTACGGTTACCCATTCCGCGTAGTTTGAAGTCATGGCCCGACGGCAGCATCTAGTGGATGAATCAAACGGGATTAATGATTCCGCGATGATCAGCGAAGGAACGCACCGGAAATCCAGTGATGCTCAGTGAACTTGGTGGTGGCATGATGCCAGCGTCGAGGCACCTACCCCCTGCGATGGCAGTGTGACCGTTCTCTCGTGACGTTCGCGCCACCCGAGCATGGCGAG
>JAYWHS010000363.1:0-4420 GCA_043777635.1 Kofleriaceae bacterium
AGGCACCAGCGACAACATTGAAGATGTGCTCGGTAAGCTCGGGTTTGGCACCATGTCGGGCGACGCCTGGAGCAATCCCAACGGCGAAAACGGCGCAGAGATTGCAATCTATCGGTATGAAGGCGCCGCTGACAGTGCCGCTAAACTTTTTACTGACATCAACGAGCTACGCAAGTATCACTTGATTTTCTTTCCGTGCCGCCCCGCAATGGGTAATCCTTTTGGAAGCAGCGTCACCTATGATGCGATGCTCAACGATCAGGCCGTCCTCAAAAACATCCGGCAATACGTCGCCGAGGGCGGCAAACTTTATGTGACCGATTGGTCGGGTGAAATTATCGACCGCGCCTTTCCGCAGCAGCTGCAACTCGGCGACGATGGCGCGGATACAGTTGGCACGTACAACCCTCAAACATTGACGGGCACGATCACTACCTCCGGCGATGCCGATGGTGTTCGCTATTCGAACAATGATGGTAAGGCGGTGCAACCGGACCTCGCGGCGTGGCTTTCGAACCAGCGGGCCCCGACGCTGACCAATCCGTCACCATTGCCGATTGATCCAAATGTGTTTCCCATTATCGACAACTACAACGTGATCGCGAAGACGCAAGCCGTGTTACTGGGCAACGATGCCAATGGCACGCCGGCGTATGATGAACCAACAGTCTGGGTCACGGGTACCAGCCCGCTGGTCGGCCAGCCCAAAGCTCAAGCTGTTACATTCTCGCCGGTGGGCTGCGGCAAGGTTATGTACTCAACATTTCAGACATCAAACGCACCTCACGTTGGGATGTTTCCGCAAGAGCGTATCTTGCTGTATTTGATCATGGATATCCAACAGTGCTCGACGACGGTGGTCGTGGAATAAAAATCGCCACGCTGCTGTCGGAGGAGTCGTTCGTCAAGGCATGGTCCGCGCTGGCAGGCCAAGGCATTGTGTGGCGAATCGTCGACGACATCGTAGCTTGCGGTCGCGGTGCCCGCTCATAGTGCCGGTTGGCACTTTGTCTAGTCGCACATCGCGGCTATGCTTGAACCTTGCGCAACGACAACCCTGGCACGCCGCGATGGCGACGTATCTTGCGGTTGGTTGTCGCTGGTTTGATTATTTCAGCCTTCGCGGTGACCGCCATCCTGTTGTATCGGCGCGGCGGCTTAACCGGTAAAGAAGTCGCCGGTTGGCTCGACTCCATGGGCAGTTGGGCCCCGGTGTTGTTCTCGGTGGCCTTCGTGGTGGGGCTGTTGATCGGGTTGCCTGGGTTGGTGTTTATCGTCGGTGCGCGCTTGGCGTTTGGGCCGTATATGGGATTTGCCTTGGCCTACGGCGTCGGTGTAATCGGGATGATGGTGCCGTTTGCGATTGGTCGCGGTCTACGCAGCGACACCCACTGGATGCCCAAAAATAAGTGGTTGGCCAAAGTGGTCACCATGATTGAGCATCGGCCACTCACGGCGGTGATCCTTTTGCGGTTGTTTTTTTGGTTCAATTCACCCGTTGCATATGCGTTAGCGACGTCGCAGTTGCGGTGGCGCGACTACGTGCTGGGATGTGTCATCGCGCTATTTCCGGTGGTATTGGCGATCTTTATTGTGACCGCTTGGTTTTTGTAGCGGATGATTTTTTCGACGAGGATCTGGCCTTGCTAGGCGGGTTTGCCGATGCTTTGACTGGCGTGTTGGTTGGCGCGACGGCGGGTCTTTGGGTTCGCGTCGAGCGTGACTTGCTTGGGTTGCCCAGCGTCGGGTGTAACCGTTGGTTGATCAACGCAGTTGCGGTGGCTTCGCGATCAACAACCAAGTAGCGGCGATCCAAGCGCTGGGCGACGGCGGCGGTAGTGCCAGAGCCGGCAAACCAATCGGCGACAATATCGCCAGGTTTGGTGACGGCGGCGATGATGCGTTGTAACAAGCGCTCAGGTTTTTGCGATGGCCAGCCAACGCGCTCATGCGCCGAGTGATTGAGCACTTCAATGTCGGTCCACCAGTCTTCGGGGATTTTGCCAGCGTCGACGGGATAGTTGTAGACCCGCCCGGTTTTGCGATCGACTTTTTGCTGTACCAGTTGGCCGTTTTCGTCGTGCACAACTTTCATGTGGGAGCCGCCGCGCCGAGCAACTCGGATTTGCTCGGGGAAAAACGCCCAGGCGTCGCTGCGCCCGTACCACAAAATGGTGTCGTGTTTTTTGCCGAAGCAACGCGCACCTTTACCGCCGACCGCGTAGCACCAGATGATTTCGTTAATGAAATTGCGACCGCCGAAAATGCGATCGAGTTCAACTTTAATGTAGTGCACGGTGCGGTAGTCAAGATGCACAAACAGCGAGCCGTGGGCGGCCAACACGCGATGCGATTCTTGCAACCACGGGCTGAGCCACGCCACGAACCCAGCCGGATCACCGTCGACATCTTGATATGCCGTGCCACGTCCGACCCGTACTTTACCGGTGCCAAAAGGTGGATCGATATAAATACAATCGATGGTGCCAGCCGCAAGTTGCTGCGCCACGGCTAACGAGTCGCCAGTTACAACGCGCGAGGCGTCGGCTTGCGGGCTCGATGGGGTGCCGCTTGAGTCGGCACTCGGCACCATCGCGGCTACCTTGGCCGCTGCCTTGGCGGCTACCTTGGCCGCCTTGCGTCGCTTGGGTAATGCGGCCGTTGGCGTGGTTTTGGACGCAGAGGATTTGGTTTTCCGACGCCCGCGTTGGCCGCCAGCATCGCCAAAAACAAAGGTAGTTTGCGCGGCCATAGGCCGACGCTAGCAGGTCTGCTACGTTGCCGTCACCGGCTATGCAATTTTGTCCTTGGTATCCACTGCCGAACGCAGCGGCCTACACCCCGGCTACGCCTGGGGTTTGGCAAGTCAGGCTGGCCACAGGGTTGCGCGATTTTCCTGGTGGCAAAAGTGCGATGGTCGCCTATGGTTACGCCGACGACGTGGCCGTTGCCGTTGCGGATTTTGCAGCAGGTTATGCAGCGCACGCGCCGTTGTGGGTGTGCCGCCACCTCATCGGGAATGACGATATTCCGCTGCCGCCAGCGCCAGAACTGGCTGCGTTTTGTGCGAAGCTGGTAGCTCAATTCACCGCTCGGTTCGGTGCGGAGCCTCAGCCATGAAACTAATAGAATCCGACGCCGAAGGGCCTAAAGTCGAAGAATCGATTACCACAGCACCGCGCCCCGAAAAGCGTCGGGTGTCGATTTCGCTGTTGTTTACGCTCACGGTGTTAGTTGGAACGGTGGTTACGATTTACACGCTGCTACCGGCGCGCAACCAAGTGTTGGTGACCGAAGCGCTTGCTGGTCATCGTCGGGACATCAAATCGTTTGACGTCATTGGGCCAACTGCGGGCGAACTGCAAGCCTGGACCACCGGCGCCCTCGGTAAACAAGCGCCCTTGTTTGCGATACCCGGCGCTGTACCTTTGGCTGCTGGCGTTGTCATCATTCATCGCCGCAATGCCTCGCTTGTGCGTTACCGCGTCGGTGCCGACGAGCTCACGGTATTGATGCAACATGCCAAAGGTTGGTCCCCCGAATCAGCCGAGCGCGACGACGGCGATTTGCATGCTTCGCTCAAACTTGTTGGCCGCTGGACGGTGGTAACGGTGGGGGCCAAAGCGACCATGGCAACATGGTTGCCGCAATTGAAATTACTCAGCGCTGCGCCGTAGTGGCATTGCGCGGCTAGGCTAGTGCCTCGCATCCGAAGTTCGATCAGGGTTTGGCGTTCTCGCTCTCAAGCATGCGCTTGGTTCGCTCCACCTCTGGCCCCTTCGGGTGAGGCCGGGAAAAACCCTGTCCGTAGCCTCACTTGATGCTCGGTTCTAACCTCATTTTTGCTTCGTACCGCCAGTTAATCAGGAACTCTGAACGGACGTAGGATCTGCGGTACTAGGTGCGCCGTGGTTATTCGGGCGTAACTTCGCTGCACACAATCGCTGGGCCTTGCCAATGCTGCGCGGCCATGGCTGCGCGATCGATCGGGGCGCCGACGCCAAGCGTGACGCAAATGATATTATTGCGCGCGCCGGTGATGGCGAAGGCGCCAGGCACGGCGACGGCGTTGCCGCAACTCAGCTGAGTCGGAGGCTGTGGAAATTCTGCAACCGGGTTGCCGTCGATGATTTCAAGGACGACAACATCGGCCCACACCTCGCTCGGAGTGCCAGCGTTTGCCGTTGACGGCGCACACGTCAGCAGGGTTTTCCATCGGTCACCGGGGCGGAAGGTGGTGACATTGGTTTGCACATTGCCATTGCGATCGCGTGCGAGTTGCAAGGCCAGTTCGCCGACGCCTTTGATCGATGTGGTTGCATGCAATGCTGCGGTGACGTTCGCGGGTGATGCGCTGTCACGGGAGGAACGCAGCCACAGCATGCCGGCCGCAGCAGCTGCAAGTATCGGCGCAAGGATC
>JAYWHS010000364.1:0-15970 GCA_043777635.1 Kofleriaceae bacterium
AAGCCAAAGCTCATAAGAAAACGGCCAACGATACCGCTCATGAACGCCACCGGCAAAAATACCGCCATCAATGACAACGTGGTGGCCAATACCGCCAAGCCAATTTCTTTGGTCGCGAGAATGGCCGCAGGAAACGGCTTCATGCCCTTTTCATCAATGTAGCGATAGATGTTTTCGAGTACAACGATCGCATCATCGATCACGATACCGACTGCAAGAGCCAATGCGAGTAGCGTCATTAAGTTGAGGGTGAAGCCAGCAATCATCATCAGGCCGAATGTCGAAATAATCGAAACCGGAATCGATACCGCAGCAATAAACGTAGAACGCAGACTTCCCAAGAACAACAAAACTACCAACGCAGCCAGGCCCGACCCCAACACCAGGTGTTCGATGACAAGATCTACGCTGGTACGAATTTGTTCGGAGTTATCTCGGACTACATCGATGGTGTAGCCCTTTGGCAGGCTTGATTGCAGTGCAGCGATCGAGCCCTTCACGGCATCGACTACAGCGACGGTATTTTGCCCGGTTTGTTTGCGCACTGATAGTGCCAAGGCTTTTTCGCCATTGCGAATGGCCCCGGTATCAGCGTCGGCTTCGGCGTCTTCAAGCGTTGCCACGTCGCTTACCCGGATGGGCCGGTCGGCCGATTGCCGCACTACGATGTTGCCAATTTGGTCGACTTCGGCCGCTTTGGCTTCGTAGCGAATCGTTGAATTGGTTGGGCCCTGTTCGAGTCGACCACCGGGCTGACTGGCGTTACTTACACCGATGGCGCGGTACACTTCTAACGCCGAAATTCCAGTGGAAGCCATGCGGATCGGATCGAGGTTGATATTGATTTGTCGTTTCTGGCCACCGAGCAGCACCACTTGGCCAACGCCGCCTAGCCGTTCAACCTGTGGTTTGATAATTTTTTCGGCGACGCGAGTCAAGTCTCGTGCCTTAACGGCGCCGGTTGCCTTGAGCGATAGCACAATGACCGGTGACGCATCAGGATCGGCTTTTTTGACTTCGGGCTTGCTGCTGCCAATCGGTAGGTCGCGCACGATGCCGTTGATCCGCTCTTGGATTTCCGAAGCAGCCACATGCACATCTTTGCTAAGATCGAATTGTGCAACGACTAGCGAAACACCTTCGATCGAGGTCGATGAAAGGAAATCAAGGCCGGCGACGGTGTTGACCGCCGCTTCAATTTTATCCGTTACATCGGTTTCTACCGACGACGGCGGGGCCCCAGGGTAGAACGTGGTGACAATCACCATGGGAAAATCAACCCGAGGGAATTTGTCAACGCCCAGGGACCGATAGCCAACCAGGCCCACGACCAAGATTGCCAGAATAAGTACGGTCGCAAAGACCGGTCGACGGACAGATATGTTTGAGAGCCACTGCATAAATACTCCTGGGCCGTGAGCTACTGAGTGATCTTAAGGCCGTCGACGATGGCCGGGGTAATCGTGGAAACAACTTTGTCGCCGGTGGCGATGCCTTGGCGAATGGAGACTTGGTCAGGGCCCGGTGATGGTCCAAGTTGCACGACGCGCTCTTCGAGCTGGTTGTCTTTGGCGACGAACACCCGCCAGGTTTTGCCGCGCATTACTGCGGCGGTCTTGGGAATAACCGGTAACGTAGCGGTGCCGGTTACGATACGGGTCTCAGCGAACATGCCAGCGAGCAGCGGGGTGCCCGGCTGCAACTGTGCTTCAACCGTGATCGCGCGGTTCATGCGACCCACTTCACCGCCGATGCGGGTAATCGTGGCAGTGAAGATTTGGCCAGCGAACGCAGTGGCTTCAACCTCGACGGTTTGGCCGGCTTTGATCGCTGCAAAAGCGCCTTCAGGCACCGATAGATCTACGTGCATTGGGTCGGCATCGACCAACGTCACCAACGGCACACCGGGTCCTACCCACATCCCTGGACTGGCCATTTTCTGGGTAATTTCACCATCAAATGGCGCACGTACGATGCCATCCGAAATGCTCTTGGTGATCATTTGGGTGCGCGCTTCGGCAGCGGTGACCTGCTGTAACGCCGCAGTGCAACTGGTGCGTTCGCGGTCATACTGCGACTGGGTAATCGCGCCTTTGCTCAGCAATTGTTCGCTGCGCTTGCATTCGTCTTCGGCGAGCTGCCGTTGGGCGCGTAGCCCGGCCAGGTTGGCGCGAGCTTCGTTGGCGCCGAGTTGTGCATTGCGTGTGTCGAGCTGCACCAGGGGGGCGCCGCGTTTCACTTTTTGGCCGCGTTCGACCATGACTTGTAGAACTTTACCGGCCGTGTCGGGCGAGACATCGGTGCGTTGTTCAGCCGCAATGAGTCCGGTGACGGTAAGGATCACAGGCGTTGGCGCTTCGGCCGCAGTGGCCAAGGCAACTTTGACCGCAGGTGCCGCAACTTTAGCAGCTGGCTGTCCGTCGGTTTTTTTGCCGCAACTCGTGCTGATGAGGGTCGCAGCAAGACCAACGGTAACGAGCGAAATTGTAGATGAGGTTTTCATAGAGATACCAATTGCGTAGGCGTTATTTGGTGGATAGGTCTTGGTTGTCGTCGCCAACCGCGTGAAACAGCTGAGCGATTGCGATACGCAAATCAACTCGTGCAGTCAACGCTGTGCCGCGCGCTCGGGTGAGTTCGGTTTGTGCATCAATTACTTCGGCAGTGGTTGCGCGTTGCATGGCGAACAATTCACTGCGCACGCGAAAGCCTTCTTCGGCCGCGATTAAACCTTGCTGCGATGTTAACAGCGCGCTTTGCGCTAACGCGATGCCTTGCAGCGCACCGAGAATTTGTAAGCGAATGCCTGAACCCAAACTGCGGCGGTCGGCGGCGAGCTGACGGTTCTCGGCAGCGAGACTGGCAACTGTGTAATCCGTGTTCAAGTAGTCATTAAAACTCCAGCCAAGCTGCAAACCCGCTGACCACGTCAACCGAAATTCGTCAGTCTGCGGAAAAATTCGCTGATTTGGATTGGCAAAATCGACTTGAGCAAACGCCGACAAACGGGGCAGGTGCCCTGACTTTTCAGCCTTCAATTGTTTGGTCTTGGCTTCGATACCGACGTTGATGGTGTGTACGTCGAGGCGCGTGCCCATGGCTTTGTCGAGTAGTGCATCGAGGGAGTCGAGCGTGGGAATTGCGACGTCTTGGCGAACATCTTCGCCCATCCGCAATTGTTCGTCGGGAGCCGCACCGATTGACATGCGTAATTGTTCTTCGCGTAGCGCCACCAGAATGCGCAATTGATTGACCATTTGTTCGGTCTGCGCGCGTTGCGACTGCACGCGCAACAAATCAGCGCGAGACAGCCGCTGTACATCAAACTGTGCTTGAACCTGGGCCAGCGTTGAATCCACTTGGGCTAGCGCGCGCTCGGCCACCACGGTTTGCACCGAGGCTCGCATCCATTCGTAGTACACGGCGACCGCTTGGGCGCCGGCGTTGAGTCGGGTGGCGTTTTCCGACGAGCGCGCAGCATCTTTGCCGAGACGGGCCGCTTCGATAATGGCCGGGATGCGCAGCGCGTAGTCGCTAAGCGGTACGCCGATTTGTGCGCTCATGGAGTACACGTTGAAGAATTGTGGGAACGACACGCCAGGCGCTAACTGCGGTGGGGTGATTTCAGATAAGCGAGTGTAGCCAGCAGTGGCGCCAAGCCGTGGGATTTTTACCAACTCGGCTTTTTTTACTGCAATGATCGCAGCTTCAACTTCAGCATCTTTGCGCGCCACTTCTGGGCTTGCAGCGTGTGAACGTTTGGCGGTTTGGCGGGCCGTGAGTCCGCCATCTGAAAACAGCGCAGCCAGGGATTTTTCAAATACAGGGTCGTTGCTGCTTATTGCTAGTGGCGTAACCACAGGCAGCTCGGGCGCGGCCGGCACAGGCACCGCAGGCCGACGCTGGTTCGTTGGTTCGGGTAGCTTGGGTTCACGCGTCGGCGTCGACGGCTGCGCCACGGCCAGCGAACTAGTACCCAGAAGCACGATAGCGCTGGGAAGGAATCTACGGGTCATGGAATCTGACTTAGCACCGTTTATGCCAAAATGCCGCAGCGCGTGACGGCCGATCACGCCTCTGGCAGCTCGTCGCGGCAGCCCTTGCTGTCGGCGACCCGACGACAGGTTCGGCGGCCTGTCGCTTTGCTGTACAGCAGTGCGCTACTGTCCTAGCCACTATGGCAGTTGTTGCACCTCGGGGCATTGGCACGACTCCCGCATTGTTACGTTTTGTGGACTCGGAAACTAAAACCGTTGATCAGTGGCGTGGCCATCGCAATCAATATTTTTTGGCTTCAGCAAACAAAATTTCAACCAAGGCAATGCTTGGCTCGGCAACCGGGCACATACTTTTCTTTTTGTTTTTGTGGCACGCCAACCTCCCGCCGTGGCGAATCGCGGTCGGCGGCAGTGCGATTGCCGCGTTATTTGTTTCCCATGTGTACCTCGTTCGCCGGCTAAAACTGGTGAGCCAAGTTGAGCCGACGATCGGTAAAATGAATATTATTGCCATCTTTGCAACGGCGATTATGGTGACCGCAACCGGTGGCATGCTGTCGCCAGCTGCCCCCACATTAGTGTTGCCCGCCATGATTGGGCTATTATTTTTGGGGCCTGGCCAGCTGTCGTACCCACGTATTGTGCTGAGTGTGGGGATGATCTTCGCAGTGGCGGCCCTGCCAACATCTATAACCGGGCCGCAGCTCGACCATTACCACTATGTCGGCGGCCTCCTGGTCGAGTTGTTGTTTAATGTGTTGTGTTTGTTGTTTGTAATGCTCAAACGCGTCGCGGATGCCTCGACCCAAGCCAGCCAAGCCATGGCCAACGTTCGGGAAGCGCGAATCTCCGAGGCGGAAGAACAAAGCCGCCGCTTGCAATCGGTCGCTGCCAAGGTTGCGCACGAGCTTAAAAATCCATTGGCGTGCATTAAAGGGCTGTGTCAATTGATTGCCAAAGCACCACAACACGCGCGCACCGCTGAGCGACTAGCGGTAGCCGAATCAGAAATTGTCCGCATGGAACATATCTTGGCCGAGTATCTAACGTTCGCTCGGCCCCTTGAAGATTTACGTTTGCAGCAGATCGACGTCGCTGACGTAGCCCGGGATGTGGTCGAAGTTCTTGATGGCCGGGCCGCGACCGCCGGCATCGCGTTGGTATTAGCCAATGCCCCCGCACCGCTCGCAGCTGACCCGCGCCGCTTGCGTGAAGCCCTGCTCAACTTGATGGGTAACGCACTCGAAGCCACGCCCACAGGTGGCACTATTTCATTAACTACGCGCAGCACCGGCGCTGGCATTGAGATTGAAGTGGTTGATACTGGGCGCGGCATTCGCCCTGAAGACCTCGCGCGCATGGGCACATCATTTTTTACCACGCGCCCGGATGGTACCGGCTTGGGTGTGGTGCTCGCGACCAGTGCGATCACCCAGCACGGCGGCACGCTGCGCTACCGCAGTGAAGTCGGTGCAGGTACCACTGCAACGATCAGATTGCCTCGACCCGAGGTGGGGGCATGACGCATGTGCTGGTGGTCGATGATGAGGCCGGCGTGCGCTTCACGCTCAACGAAATTTTAGTCGATCGCGGTTATCAAGTTACCTGTGTTGATAGTGCGGCGGCAGCGTTGCGCTACCTGGATGATTGCGACGTCGTGATTTCAGATTATTCGATGCCACAACGCACGGGGTTGCAGTTCCTTGACGACGTGATCGCGCGCAATCCGTTGTTGCCGGTAATTTTACTTACGGCCCATGGCTCGGAAAAAGTTGCAACCGCAGCGATTAAACATGGAGCTTATGATTATGTAACCAAGCCATTCGATATCGACGAATTGGTGGCGCTGGTGGCCCGTGCCGACGAAACCCAACAGCTGCGCAATGATAATCGGCGGCTGGCAGCTGAACGTGCCATCGGGCGACGCATCGTCGGTGACAGCGCTATCATGCGCCGCCTCCTCGACGCTACCTCACGGCTGGCGCAAAGGGATGTCACTGTGCTGGTGAGTGGCGAAACCGGCACGGGTAAAGAGTTTGTTGCGGAGCTTTTGCATGTGCAGTCGGCGCGTCGTAAGCGGCCGTTGGTGCGGTTCAACTGTGCAGCGCTGCCAGCTGAACTCGCCGAAAGTGAGTTATTTGGTCATGCACGCGGAGCATTTACGGGTGCCACTCAGACCCATAGTGGTTTTTTTGCGCAAGCCGACGGTGGCACCTTAGTGCTCGATGAGGTTGGCGAGCTTGCACCGTCAGTGCAAGGTAAGTTGTTACGGGTTTTACAGGACGGTGAGATTCAAATGGTAGGGTCGGGGCGGGTGGAAAAGGTCGATGTGCGCGTGGTGGCGTCGACCAATCGTGATCTGCGCGCCGAAGTTGCAGCCGGGCGGTTTCGGGAAGATTTATTCTATCGGTTGGCGGTGGTTGAACTTACGGTGCCGCCGCTGCGTGACCGGAGCAGTGACATCCCGGCGTTGGTAACCGAATTTGTGCGTCGCGCCTGCGAGCGGTTCGGGCTTGGCGCGATGATTGTTGAACCAGAATTGATCACGGCGTTGGCGTTGGCACCGTGGCCAGGCAACGTGCGGCAACTTGAAAATACGGTTGCGCGCCTCGCTGCCTTGTCGAACAATAATCGGCTGACGCTCGCCGACTTGACAGCCCAGGCGCAAGCCGCAGCGCCGGCCGAAGTACTCGATGACGGCGAGCCAATCGATGCTGCGCATGCCGGACCTTCACTGCGCGAACAAGTCGAGGCCTTCGAACGTGGGGTGATCACCCGGGCGCTCGCCGCCGCTGCCGGCAATCAATCCAAAACTGCAAGGCAACTCGGGGTCAGTCGGGTAACCCTGATCGACAAGTTGAAAAAATACGGATTGACCGGCAAATTCAAATAGGCGGCCGTGTTACGCAGCCGCCATGATCCATATCACCAACGGAACCACCACCTCGGATTTGTTATCCTTGGCCGACGTGCCAGGCGAGTTTGTAGATTTCGCCGATGCCCTCGATCAAGGCCCGTTGGTGCCCGGCCCCGAAGCGGCGTTTCGCGATGCGCGCGCGGCATTTTGGGCAGCGCAAGGTATGGCGGCTAGCCACAGCGACGCGCTGACCAAGATCGCTGCCGCTGATCAAGCAATTTCAGGCGCGGCACAGGCCTCCGACGACGGTGAAGTTGTGTTGTGGTTTGAACACGATGTGTTTGATCAGCTTGCATTGGTGCAAATTTTAGCGCGCATGTCGCAACACGGTGTGCCGGCGACGCTCACGATGGTGTCGATCGATCGTCATGCCACCGTGCCTAACTTTTTGGGCTTTGGCGATTTAAGCGCTGATGCGATCGCCGGCTTATGGCCGCAGCGTACGCCGATCGCGAAAGATGCGCTCGATGAAGCTACCGCGGCTTGGATCGCGGTAACTGCCGCCGACCCACGCGCGATTGCGTTTGTGGCCAAGCGGTCGCGGGCGTTACCGTTTTTGGCTGGTGCGCTGGAACGATGGCTTGAAGAATTCCCGGATACGTCGAGTGGGTTGCGGCGCACCGAGCGACAATTACTCGCAGCCGTGGCGCGTGGCGCAACTAGCGTGGCTGAGCTGCGCACCGCTGCGCATGCGATCGATCCGCGCTACCCACTCACCGTTGAATATGCGGTCACGTTACTCACGCACCTGCGCGACGCAGGCTTAGTGACCGCGACTAGCGCGGATGCGATTTCCAGCGCTACAACCGGCTTGGCAATCACCGCCGATGGGCGCGCGGCCTTGGCGACCACCCACGATCGAGTCACGGCCACCGGTATCACAAGCTGGCATGGCGGCGTCGAGCTTACTGGCAATGGTCCGATGTGGCGCTGGGACACGGCCGAGCGTCGCGTCGTCTGGCGATGAGCGCAACGACAACCGGCTAGTGCATGGCACCCGGCTCGGTGGCGACATTGAGCCGCAACTTTTCGCTTTTCGTCCGCACAGTTTGTGGCACCATGCGGCCATGGCAACTCCGACCAATTTCGAAGAATTCTGGCCTTACTATGTCTCGCAACATCTCGACCCAACGTCGCGTAGGTTGCATTTTGTCGGCACCACGCTAGCGCTAAGCTGCGTTGCGATTTCGCCGATGGCACCAGCGGCATTGTTAGCTGCACCTGTGTTGGGCTACGGCTTTGCTTGGGTTGGCCACATAGTGTTTGAAAAAAACAAACCGGCAACCTGGGGCGGTCCGCAGTTCGCGGTGTGGTCCTTGCGTGGCGATCTGCGGATGTGGAAGCACATGCTGACCGGCCAAATGACGTCTGAGATCGAGCGCGTAGAAGCCGAAGCTACCGTCGCTGCCATACACTGAGGCGATATCCACTCAGGCTACCGGGCCGGCCGCACCGCCAGTGGTCAATCCGTTGTTGATTTGGTAGCTTGCGGCGGGGTTAACGTTTCTATCGAATCGGCCCATTTCCCGAACAAGAGCACTAAGACGCCGACGACGGCAAACGGTACGATAAAGATCCAGCCGACAAACACCCCAGGCGGCGAGTACGCGTAATACACCAGCGCGAAAATCATAGTTAGCGCCCACATAATGAGCGCGGTTAGATAGCCCCACAGTTGTAATCGGCGCTTCCGATTGGCGGCTTCTAGTTTGTGCAAAAAGAACGCTGCTTCTTCGGGTGAAAGTTTAACAATCGCAGCGGCGATTTCGTCCATCGGTAGTGCCGTAGGTTTTTTTTCGCGCTTGTTGGGGGCGGGCTCGGAAGACACGCCCACGACCGTAGCACGACCCGCATTGCTTGCAGTACGGTGAAGGTGCCATGAGTCGATACCGAGTAATTGATGCGTTGGGACGTGAACTTTCATTTGTGAGCCCGCCGCGTCGGGTGGTTTCCTTGGTGCCCAGTGACACCCACACCGTTGAAGCGATTGGTGCCGGTAGTGCGCTGGTTGGGCGCACTGACTATTGTCTCGGCGCACATGTGGCACGGCTGCCATCGGTCGGTGGCACCAAAAATGTGAATGTCGAAGCAGTTTTGGCCTGTGAGCCGGATCTGGTCATCGCCAACCAAGAAGAAAATTCGCGCGCGGTGCTTGAGCAGTTGGCGCAACACACTAAAGTTTTAGTATCGTTGCCGAGGCGATTTGACGATGGCTTGGCGCATGTCGCGCAGTTGGCGCGAATTTTTGGCACCGCTACAGATCCAATCGTTAAGGCCTTGATCAGCCGCGGCATGGCAGTGGGCAAAGGACGTAGCGAAACTGAACTGACCACGGGGCCTGCGGTGTTCTTTCCGATTTGGCGCGAACCATGGATGACGTGCAATGGCGACACGTTTGGTTCCGACATGGTGGCGCTCGCTGGTGGCCGCAACGTATTTGCCGATCGACTACGGCTGTATCCACTAGCAGCGGATCTAGGCAAAGAGCCGGCCCAAGATGCGACAGGGCGAGATGTGCGTTATCCTCGGGTAACACTGGCTGAAGTTGCCCGCCGTACGCCCTCGATTATTTTGCTGTCCGATGAACCGTATGCATTCGCAGCGGCGGAGGCTGCCGAACTCGCAGCGGCGTTGCCGGGCGTGCCGCAACTTGCCGTCGATGGCAAAGACTTGTTCTGGTCCGGGGCTTGGTCGATCGATGCGGTCGCACGGCTGCGGGCTCAGCTGCAAAAGATCGTGGCATCGTAAGCGTCGATGCGGCGGTCCCGGCTATAATCGCAGCCAAGATCGTAGTAGGTTGGGGGCGTGCAACGGCTCCATATCCTCGACGGCCACGGCTATATTTTTAGGGCTCATTTTGGGCTAATGACCGCAGGCAAAGGCGATCGGCGGGACATCCGCTTGTCGAACAGCGAAGGCATGCCGACCGGCGCACTGTATGTATTTTCGCGCATGCTGCTGCGCATGGCGTTGGACTTAAAACCGCAGAACGTAGCGGTCGTGTTCGACGCTGGCCGCAAGAGTTTTCGCACCGAGATGTATCCAGAATACAAAGCGCATCGGCCGCCGACACCCGAAGATTTAGTTATTCAAATGCCGTATTTTCGCCGTGTCGTCGAGGCTTTAGGCTGGCCGGTGCTCAGTATCGGCGGAGTCGAAGCTGATGACGTAATTGCGACGCTGGTTACCAGGGCTCGATCGGCGGGTAGCGAAGCGCTCATTTTGTCGGCCGACAAAGACTTGATGCAATTAATCGGCGACGGCGTATCCATGTACGATTCGCTCGGGCAAAAAACCTACAATCGCGATGAAGTCATTGCTAAATTTGGCGTGCCGCCAGAACGGGTAGGTGATTATCTCGCGCTGGTTGGAGATACCTCGGACAATATTCCCGGGCTGGACGGCGTCGGCGAGAAAACCGCCGCCAAACTTTTGGCCGAGTATGCAAGTATTGATGCGCTGGTTGCTGCGAATCCGGCGGTGCCACGCATCAAGGTCAAACATCCGTTTAGTGACCCGGCACAGTTGGAACGCTTGCGGATTTCGCGCGAACTGGTGCGCTTGCGCACCGACGTCGATATCGGTGTTGAGCTGGCAGCGTTACAAGCGGCGCGGCCCGACGATGCCGCGTTGCGTGCGCTGTTTGGCGAATTGGAATTCACTCAACTTATCGACAAGTTCCTCGACGCTGGCCACGGTGGCAGTGGTAGCGCAAGTCCGGATCACCCAGCCGTCGTCGTGCCGTCGACAAAGTCAATGATTGCCAGTGCACCAGGTTCTGCGGTCGCCGTCGCTGCAGCGCTTGCGGCCACTCATGCCGGCCCATCCACCGCGCAGGTCGCGGCTGCGTCGCCGGGAAGTTATCGGGCCGGTGCCCAAGGCGCATTCAATTTTTCGACGACGTCGGACGCTCTTTCAAGCGATTCGGTCGTTACTGGCGCAAGCCCAACCGGGACCAACCTGCACACCCGAATTATCGACGACGTCGCTGGCATGATCGAGTTGCTTGCAGCAGTACGTCAAGCCGCTGGTTGTGCCTTGGTTGGCGTTTACGATAGTGCCCGCGATGATCGCATGGAGCCGCTAGGGCTTGCCATTGCTTATGCCGGCGCTGCGCCAGTCTACGTGCCCATTCCAGCGTTGCCGGCTGGAATGAAAGGGCCGCTTGCGGCGTTGCTTGCCGACGCTGCGGTGACCAAAACTTGCTTTGATGGCAAACGGTTGGCCAAAGCCTTCGCGCATATCGACATGCCGGTGGCTGGCCTGGTCGACGATGCGATGATCGCAGCATTTATTGCCGATCCAACGTCAAAAGCGGCGGACCCGGTGGCGGTGTTTGCCAGTGTTGGCGCTCCTGCGCCGGTCGATATCACAACGCTGTTACCGCGCGGTAAACACAGTGTCGCAGCGTTGCCGGCAACCACCGTGGCCGATGCGCTAGGGCCGATGGCAGAGTCTTTGAGCGCGGTCACCCACGCACTGCGCGCTCACCTGACGCCGCAAGGCGATGCTTTGTATCGCGACATCGAAATGCCGATTTCGCAGTTGCTGGTCGAGGTTGAACGCAATGGCATCTGCATCGACGGCCCGTATTTTACTGAGCTAGCCGACCAGGTCGGCACCCACGTTGCAACATTGGAAGCCCAGATCCACGAGCTGGCCGGTGAACATTTTAACGTATCCTCGCCCAAGCAACTCGGCGCAATTCTGTTTGAAAAGCTCAAGCTGACCTCGGAACGGATGAAAAAAACCAAGACTGGTTTTTCCACCGATGCCGACGTGCTGGAAGCGATGATCGACGATCATCCCATCGTCAAGTTGGTGCTTGAACAGCGCGAGTTAACCAAACTCAAAGGCACCTACCTCGACGCGTTGCCGCCGCTGGTCCATCCTAAAACCGGGCGGTTGCATACTACGTTTAATATGGTCGCGGCAGCCACCGGGCGGTTGTCGTCGCAGGATCCCAATTTGCAAAACATTCCGATTCGCAGCGAGCTTGGTCGTAAAATTCGCCGTGGCTTTATTGCCGCGCCTGGCAAAGTACTGATCGCTGCCGACTATTCACAAATTGAATTGCGCATCCTGGCGCATCTCTCCGGTGATCCGGTGTTGGTTCGGGCATTTCGTGACCGCGTCGATGTCCACACTCAAACAGCATGCGAGGTTTTTGGCATCACCCACGACCAGGTGACCGCGCATCATCGGCGTGTTGCCAAAGCAGTTAACTATGGACTTATTTATGGCCAGTCCGATTTTGGCTTGGCGCGGGCTCTGGATATTCCACGACGCGAAGCAGCGGAGTATTCGACGCGGTACTTTGAACGTTTTCCTTCGATTCGTCAGTATCTAGCTTCGGTCGTTGCGCAAGCTCGCAAGGATGGTGGCACGACCACGTTGTTGGGGCGCTGGCGTCCGATTCGTGATTTGTCATCGAAAACTCAAGTTGCGCGGCGAGCCGCTGAGCGCATCGCGCAAAACACGCCGATGCAAGGTGCCGGCGCAGACATCATGAAACTGGCGATGTTGCGGAGTCATGCTCGCTTGGCTCGTGAAAATGTTGCTGCAACAATGTTGTTGACGGTGCACGACGAGCTTGTGTTTGAAGCAGATCCGGCAGTCGCCGAACGTGCCGGCAAACTGGTGGCCGAAGAAATGTCTGCGGTCATTCAACTCTCGGTACCCCTCGATGTTGACGTTGGGATTGCAGCCAATTGGGCCGACGCGTAAGATAACACCGTGCATGGAATGCGCCGCACGTTGGTCGCGATCATTGGCTTGCTTGGTGCGGGCTGCCAAGATGGTGAGTCGCGGTCAAGGATGGTGGCGGTCGGTAACGGCTCCGCTGATATTGCAAAGCTGGTTGCAGCGGCAGCGCCGGTGCCGTGCGAATCGCCGTCGGCGTTTGTGCCAAACTCGGTCGCCGGGCAGGGCCACGGACACGGTATGCGACCGCACCGGCAACAGGACGTGGAAGAATGTCCGCTTGCAGTTACCGATGAAGACTTTGTAGATGCCGCTGCAACTGCGGCCTTGGTGACCAAGTTCCTCGATGTTGCTGCCGCGCAACTTGATGCGGGCAATGCGGGGGTGGCATGGACGTGTGCTGATCGAGCGACCGATCTTGCAGCGCGCTCGGTAGATGCTCACCTGTTGCGCGGCGGTGCGCTCGCTGCGCTGGGCCGCTACGAAGAGGCGATGGTTGCGTTTTCGATGGCGCTAGCAATCGCGCCCAACGATGTTGTCGCATTGCGCACGGTAGCTGACGCCTATTTGCGAGCGCGCAGTGAAGCTGTTGCAGGCCCGACGTATGCCGCGTTAGCCCTCGAAGTTGCCACCCGTGGGTATGAATTGGCCAGAACCAAACGCGTCGACAAACAACTCATCAGTGAGCTCGCAACCGTACGTGCCGCAGCGTTGAACTACCTTGGCCGCGGTACCGAAGCGTTGATCGCTGTCGACGCAGCCTTGCGTTTAGTACCCGATCAAGTTGACGCCCAATACGAGCGAGCCGCGGCCCTGTTTGACTTGCATCGGTTTGGTGAAGCTAAAGCCGCGCTACAAAAGTTACTGGTCCGCCGACCCGAGGATGCAGCTGGTCATGACTTGCTCGGCCAAACATTGGAATGGCTTGGCGACGCGGCTGAAGCAACTCAGCACTTTGCGCAAGCTCGGAAAATTTCGCCCGACGAATATTACCCGCCGCAAATAATCTCGGAGGCGGAATTTCGCGCTGAGATCGAAACAGTCGTGAAATCGTTGCCCGTCGAAAAACAGAATCAACTCAAAACAGTGCGGTTTGAAATCAGCGATTTGCCGCTAATCGAAGATTTGGCGTCGGTATCGCCGCCTTTTCCGCCTTCGATTTTGGGATTATTTCGAGGTGATTGGGGCGCGGAGGATAGCGTTGCATCGACAACGCTGAGCAACCCCGCGACCGGTCCTTCGATTGTGCTGTATCGCAAGAATCTTGGCCGCAGTGCCCACACGCGGCTTGAATTGTCCGAGCAAATCCGCGACACCGTCCTGCACGAGGTTGGCCATTTCGATGGGCTTGACGAAGATGATCTGCGGCGCCGCCGGATGGAATAGGGCACAACGGTAGCAACTCGGCCGGGTGCGTCGTACCATCGCTACATGGCGGACGGAGCCAGTGCTCAACCTATTCGCGACCCGGCGGCTCGTTTGGACGACGAACGCAAGAAGCTCGCGTTGGTGCAAGAGGTTGGCCGGGCGCTGTCGAGCGGCATGGAACTCGATCCGTTGCTGGGCTTGATTATGAGCAAAGTTACCGAGCTCATGGAAGCCGAGCGGTCAACGCTGTATTTACTGTCTGATGATGGCGAAGAGTTGTGGTCCAAACTCGCGTCGGGACCGGATAGCGTCGAAATTAGGCTCAGCGTAGGCCAAGGCATTGCAGGTTGGGTTGCTAAATCTCGCACCGTCGTGAATCTGCCGGATGCCTACGCCGATGCTCGGTTTTCGCCCGCCATTGACCATAAGTCCGGTTTCCGGACAACGTCGATGCTGTGCGTGCCGATGGTAGGCACCCAAGGCGAAGTCGTGGGCGTGCTGCAAGTGCTCAATAAACGCAGCGGGCCTTTTTTGCATGCCGATGAAGAACTGTTGGCCGCTTTGGCAAGCCAAGCCGCAGTCGCCATTGCCAATGCTCGGTTAGTGCATTCAGTGCTCGAACAAAACGTAGCGTTGTCGCGGGTGAGGCGCGACTTGGAGCGCAAGACCCGCGAGCTGAATGCCGTCTACGAAGTTGAAAAAGAAGTCTCTGCGGCCTTGGATCTGGAAGACTTGTTGCGTCGAATTTTGGCCCAAACCGTAGCGGTGCTAGGTGGCGGTGCCGGTTCCATCGCGTTGCGGCAGGCAGACTCAAGCCTGCTGTTTTCGACGGTATTAGGTGCTGCGGCGGCAAAACTCCTCGGTCGCACGTTGCAGCACGGCGAGGGCATTCTCGGCTGGGCGGTGCAGCATCGCACCCCGGTGATCGTGGAAAATCCAGCCAGCGATCCGCGTCATGCGTTGGCGTTGGCGCGTGAGTTGGGTATCGCGCCTTTTGTGGTGATGGCTGCGCCGCTTGTTGACGGCGAAGAAGTGCTCGGTGGCATCGAAATAATCGAGCAGCGTCGACGCACCCGCGATGGTGACGGGGCCAGTGTCGGCGCCGCGCAGCGGGTGTGGTCGCAAGATGATCTGAAAATTCTTGAGTTGATCGCAGCTCAGGTGGCCCGTGCGATTCACTTGGCGCGCCAGCGCAGCGAAGCGCAAACCAAAGACCGGCTGGCGTCGATTGGGCAGATGTTGGCTGGTGTGTTGCACGATTTGCGAACTCCGATGACAATTATTTCGGGTTACGCGCAGCTGATGGCAGGTTGTGATGATGCTGAGCAACGCGATCGTTACGTCGATCAGATTTCGCGGCAATTTGATTTAATGAGCGGCATGACCAAAGAGGTCTTGGCTTTTTCGCGTGGTGATGCTGATTTGGTGGTGCGCAAAGTTTACATGAACCGCTTTCGCGATGAATTGACCACCCAGGTGCGAGCCTTGGTGGCCGGGCGAAAAATCGTCTTGGAAATCGTTTGCAACTACGATGGCGTCGCATGGTTTGACGAACAAAAATTACTCCGGGTGGTCTTCAATTTAGTTCGCAACGCCGTCGATGCGATGCCAGATGGGGGGCGCATTTCCTTGGTGATTGCAGCGACTGCCGATCATCTGGATTGGACATGCACCGACGACGGCCCGGGCATTCCGGCCTCGGTACGCACGCGACTGTTCGAATTGTTTGCAACCGAGAAAAAAGGTGGCACCGGGTTAGGCTTAGCTATCGTCAAAAAGATCATTGACGACCACGGCGGTCACATCGAATGCCAAACCGGACCCACGGGCACCCGTTTTCATTTCACGCTGCCACTGCATCGCCATGAAATCATCGAGCCGTAACGCACCGATGTCGGGCTCGCGAGTCCAGCCTCG
The DNA here is from genome assembly GCA_043777635.1 of Kofleriaceae bacterium. GTDB lineage: Bacteria > Myxococcota_A > Polyangia > Haliangiales > Haliangiaceae > JABFXX01. The sequence continues at coordinate 15,904 of JAYWHS010000364.1, forward strand.
CCCTGAATGCGCCGCGTTCGACATAGGCGCAACTGGAGTTTTACCGGGGCGGTGTTCGGAGCGCCAT